>CAJQQH010000065.1 GCA_905480405.1 uncultured Polaribacter sp.
AATTAATTCTTTAGGTTTGTTTTTAGAGGCTATTTTAGTTGCAAAAGCGCCACCTAGAGAAAACCCATAAACAACAATATTTTCTTCTTTAAAACCCTTTTTTAAGTGATCATAAGTAGACAAAGCATCGTTATACATCTCTTCTTCATTATAATCCCCTGTACTTTTCCCATAATTTCTATAATCGAAAACCAGTACTTCATAATTATATTCTAAAAAATAAGAAAATCTATCACTCCATTTTTTTAAATCTCCTTTGTTTCCATGACAAAATAAAATAATTTCTTTAGGTATTGGTAAACTAAAATGAAGTGCGTTTATTTCAGCTTTAGCATCTGTTTTAAAAAAAAACATGAAATTTATTTGAAAAACTAAATTTATAATCTTTTTCTATTTTTTTATAATCAATAAAAATAAACCTTTCTTGAAAAAAATAAAGAAGAATATAGGTTATAACAAGTAAGCTTATCAAAATAAATAAAAGAGATCAAATTCATTATTTTAAATTTGTTATACGAAACTAATGATTTTTAGATAATAAAAAACCGATTCAAAATTGAACCGGTTTTTAATAAATATTATAAATTTTGAAGTTTACCCTCCAAAGTCATCAAATCTAATATTCTCATCTGCAAGACCAAAATCTTCTCCCATTTTCTGAACTGCGTTGTTCATTAATGGTGGCCCACAGAAATACAATTCTAAATCTTCTGGTGAATCATGATGATTCAAGTAGTTTTCGATTACACAATTATGTATAAACCCTACAAAACCATCTCCAGCTTCATCACTAATATCTGTTTTCTTTGTCCAATTATCTGCTTCTGTAGGATCAGATAAAGCAATATAGAATTTAAAGTTTGGAAAATCTTTTTCCAATGCTCTAAAGTGTTCTATATAGAATAATTCTGCTTTAGAACGACCTCCATACCAATACGTTACTTTTCTACCTGTCTTTAATGTTCTGAATAAATGATATAAGTGAGAACGCATTGGTGCCATACCTGCTCCACCACCTACATATAACATTTCTGCTTCAGATTCATTAATAAAGAATTCTCCATAAGGCCCAGAAATAACACATTTATCTCCTTTCTTTAAGTTAAAAATATATGACGATGCAATACCTGGATTTACATCCATCCATCCACCTTTCGCTCTATCAAAAGGAGGTGTAGCAATACGTACATTTAACATAATTTCTCTCCCTTCAGCAGGATAAGAAGCCATAGAATATGCTCTTTCTACAGTTTCAGTGTTTTTCATTACTAATGGTCTTAAACCAAACTTATCCCAGTCAGCTTCAAACTTATCTGCTTTATCATGTTCTTCTGGATGTGCAGTAATATCCATCTCAGAATAGTTTACTTCACAAGCTGGAATTTCAATTTGAATATACCCACCAGCTTTGTAACCCATATCTTCAGGAATTTCAACAACAAACTCTTTAATAAAAGTAGCTACGTTATAATTTCTTACAACTACAGCATCCCATTTTTTTATTCCAAAAACTTCTTCTGGAATTGTAATATTCATGTCTTGTTTTACTTTAACCTGACATGCTAAACGTATTCCTGTTTTTAATTCTTTTTTTGTGAAATGAGGTGTTTCTGTTGGTAAAGCTTCTCCTCCACCTTCTAAAACGTGGCATTCGCATTGAACACAAGATCCTCCACCACCACAAGCAGATGGTAAAAATATTTTTTCGTTTCCTAAAGTAGTTAGAAGTGTGCTACCAGAACCTACTTCTATTTTCTTTTCTCCATTAATGGTAATTGTTACTGGACCAGAAGGAGATAATTTTTGTTTCACAAATAATAACAACGATACTAATAACAATGTTACTAATAAAAAAGCTGCTACTGTTGCAATGATGGTTCCTGTTGTACCTGCTGCTAATATCATTCCTTTATTCGTTTATAGTTGTGTTTTCAGCTACAATTTCTTTAGCCTCTTTTACTTCTTTTTTATCAACCTTTGCTTCTACTTTTGGACTTTCTTTTTTCTCCTCATCACCTCCTGTTAACATTCCTCCAAAACTCATAAAACCAATTGCCATTAAACCTGTTATGATAAATGTAATTCCTAAACCTCTTAAGGCTGGAGGAACACTTGAATATCTAATTTTTTCACGAATGGCAGCAATTGCTAGAATGGCTAAAAACCATCCAATTCCTGATCCTACTCCATACGTTAATGATAATCCTAGAGTAGCTATTTCACGAGATTGCATAAACAAACTTCCTCCTAAAATTGCACAGTTTACTGCAATTAATGGTAAGAAAATACCCAATGAGTTGTATAATGATGGTGAGAATTTCTCAACAATAATTTCTACCAATTGAACCATAGTTGCAATAGTTGCAATAAACATGATGAATGATAAGAAACTTAAATCGTAGTCTGCATATTCTGCTCCTAACCACTTTAATGCTCCAGGTTGTAAAATATATTGATCTAACAACCAGTTTAAAGGTACTGTAACTGCTAATACAAAGATAACAGCAGCACCTAAACCAACAGCTGTAGATACTTTTTTAGATACAGCAAGGTAAGAACACATTCCTAAAAAGGTTGCGAATACCATGTTATCTATAAATATCGATTTAAAAAATAATTCTAAATGTTCCATATTCTATATTATTTAAACGCTATGCGTCTAGTTCTCTTCGATTAATGATGTGTTTTTTGTACGTTGAATCCAGATGATAATTCCAACTACAATTAATGCCATTGGTGATAATAACATAAATCCATTATTTTCATATCCAATTGCATACAATCCTGTTTTTTCTAT
>CAJQQH010000066.1 GCA_905480405.1 uncultured Polaribacter sp.
GCTTTTCATCCATCATTAGCAACGGTTGGAGTTCTGTTAGCTGTGTTTGGTTATGCCATTGGAACTGTGGGAGCGATTTTATGTACTATTTTAATGGAATTATCTGCTACTTTATAAAAAAATCAGCATATTTGCATTCGAAAATTTCAATCAAAATGAGAAAAATTACTGCAGTTTTAGCTTTATCAATATTACTTTTTGCATGTTCTTCTAAAAAAGAAGGAAACATGATTATTCAAGGTCAGATTAAAGGTCTTAAAAAAGGGACTTTATACCTTCAGAAAATGAAAGATAGTTTGCTAGTTTCAATTGACTCTGTTGCGTTATTAGGTAAAGATACTTTTACTTTAACAGATTATGTAGAGGAACCTGTTATGTATTATTTAACTTTTGATGGAAATACAACTGATAAAAGAATTTTATTTTTTGGTGAAGAAGCAACAATTACTATTAATGATAAAGTTGATCAATTTGGGTATGCACCAGAAATTTCTGGTTCTAAAAATCAAGAAATACTAGACAAATACAATAAAGTTAGTAGAAGGTTTCAAGAGCAACGTTTAGATTTTATTAAAAAAGATTTTGAAGCTAAAAAATCAAATGATCCTAATTTGGTTAAAAAAGTAGAAAATGATTATAACAGATTGGTTAAAAGAAGAGTTCTTTTTACAACTAACTTTGCTCTTAATAACGCTAATTTTGAGGTTGCGCCTTATATTGCTTTAACAGAAATGTATGATGCTAGTTTAAAAATGTTAGATACTGTTAATTTCTCTTTATCTCCTAAAATTAAAAAATCTATTTACGGTAAACGTTTTCAAGAATACTTAAATAATATAAAAAGTAACGAGAATAAGTAATAAAGCTACTTATCTATACTCTTTTTTGCTTTTTCGATATCCGTTACTGGTAATTTACAAGTACCATTTACGCAAACATATATTAAGGTTTCATCTTCATTAAACTTATATGCTAATAATGGCAATGTAGTATTATCTTTAACGGCACCTGCTATAATTACATTTGGAATATAACTATTAATTAACTCCTTATTTACTTTATTTGCATTTTTACCAGCAACTACTACTTCGTAAAAAGGTTTTGTAAAATTGGTCATTAAACTTAACCAATTACTATAGTTAGCAGGATTTATTTGAATATCATCTTTTAAATTATTTAACATTTGCTCTGATGTTTTTAAATATTTAGTATCAGAATAATAATGGCCTAACTTAAAAAGTGAATTTGCTATAATAGAATTTGAAGAAGGAATTACACCATCTATAATTTCATGCTTCCTAGCTATTAAACTTTCATCTTCTTTAGATGTAAAATAAAACATATGTGTATTTTTATCAAAGAAATTAACAAACAAATAATCTAACAACTTTTTAGAAGTTGTTAACCACTTTTCATCTAAAGTAACTTCATATAATGAGATAAAAGACTTTATTACAGCAGCGTAGTCTTCAGAATACCCATTTATATTACTTTTTCCATCTTTAAAATTTCTATTTAAACCATTGCCTTTTCTTAATTGATTTTTGACTAAAAAATTTGCACTTTTTAAAGCTATCCTCAAATACTCCTCATCCTCAAAAGCCCTGTATGCATCAATATACCCCTGTAACATTAAAGCATTCCAAGAAGTTAATACTTTATCATCTAAATGTGGTTTACTTCTATTCTCTCTAACTTTTTTAAGTAAGGTTTTCCAACTTAAGATTTTAACATTTAAAGATTTTAAAGAAATATTATTCTCAATAGCAAAATCAGTTTTATTTTTATTCCTAATAAATACATACTGGTCTTTTTCCCAAAACCCATAATCATTAACATTATAAAACTCTTTAAAAAGGTTAAAATCGCTTTTAAGTATCTCTCTTAACTCAATTACTTTCCAATTATAAAATGCACCTTCTTCACTCTCTCCTCTTTCATTTCTACTATCTGCGTCTAAAGAGGAATAAAACGCCCCGTTTTTAGCCGTCAACTCTTCTTTAACGAAGTTTAAGGTTTCGACTACTGTGCTTTTATATAAATCATTTTTATCGTTTAAATATGCTTTAGAATATAAACTCACAAGTTGAGCATTATCATATAACATTTTTTCGAAATGTGGAATATGCCATTTTTCATCTACAGAATACCTAGAGAAACCTCCAGAAATTTGATCATAAATTCCACCAAACGCCATTTTTGTTAAAGATTTTTTTAAATATGAATTTATAAAAGCATCTTTAAACTGGTAGTTATATCTTAATAAAAAATCTAAAGAAGTTGGCATTGGAAACTTAGGAGCTCCTTTAAATCCACCAAACACAGTATCTATTTGTTCTTTAATCAAATTAACAGATTTTAAAATCTCTTTATTTGTAAAACTAGGTTTCTCTTTATTTAAAGTAATTAATTGAGACTCTTGCATTCCTTTTGTTAGGTTTTCTGCAAATTCAATCGCTTTTTTAGGATCTTCATTATACAACTTAGATATTCCTGTTAAAACCTCTGACCATTGTTTTTTGGTAAAATAAGTTCCTCCATAAATTGGCCTTCCATCTGGTAGCGTTATACAATTTAATGGCCAACCACCACTACCTGTCATTAATTGTACAGCATTCATATATACTTTATCTACATCTGGTCTTTCTTCTCTGTCTACTTTTATATTGATAAAATTTTCATTCATTAATTTGGCAATAGAGTCATTTTCAAAACTCTCCTCTTCCATTACATGACACCAATGACATGCAGAATAGCCTACAGAAATTATAATTAACTTATTTTCTTTTTTTGCTAATTCTAATGTTTTCGAATTCCATGCTTTCCAATTTACAGGGTTATACGCATGTTGTAATAAATACGGGCTAGTTTCATGTATTAAATCATTACTTTTTTTCTCAGAACTCACCTCTTTTTGAGAGCAGCCAATAACTATAAAGAACAAAAGAAAGGGTAAAATTCTAGTAATATTTTTCAATTTAGAGTATAATTTTATTTTTATAAAGATATAAATTTCATTTGATGTTTTTTAAATAAGTTGATAAAAAAAGAGCATAAAAAAAAACGCTCAAAATAAAATTTTGAGCGTTTCATTTTTTAATAAAAGTATTTTTATTGCTTAATAAATTTAGCAGTACCTATAGATCCATTAACATTATATTTAACTAAATAAATACCAGATGTTAAGTTAGAAACATCAATAGATTCAGAAGTCTTATTTATTTCTATACTCATTACCTTTTTACCTAGTACATTAAAAACATCCGCATTTTGAATAGTTTCTTTTGCAGAAATATTTAATCTGTTAGAAGTTGGGTTTGGGTACATAGAAAAACCTAATATATCATTATCATTTATTCCAGCTACACCTTCTTTATAAAAATATAAGTTATCAAAATATAACTTTAAAGATTCATTAAGATCAGTTCTAGCAGCACCTACAACGATTTGAGCAATCGCACTTCTATCAAGATTAGCAGGGTCACTTGCTGCTCCAAAGCTACTTAAAGCTAAATCTAAACTAACCCATACTCCATTTTCTGTGATTGCTTCTGTTGCTATAACTGCACTTGTTTCACCTGCACCTCCATCATGATTAGATAATTTTGGTGAAAAAACAGCTCCAGTTGGAGGGTTATTTACAAAATAATCTATATGCATATGTGTTAATGATGATGCATCAAATGGTGAGTTAGCAAAATCTATTCCTGTAAACTCTTTAGAAGCACTTAAATCAATAACTCTAACAGATCCTCCATCAACAGTTATTTCTTCAATCCTAGCAGACGCTGCACCCCAATCTGGTCCCCAGTTATCAACAGCTAAACTTGTATAAGCATCACTATAAATAGAAACAACATCCGAAGCATTTCTTACTGGAGGTGTTGGAGCAGAAGTTGTAGGAGGTGAATCATCACCTGACCCTGCTCCAATTGCCGCACCTGGAATTGCAGTAACATCATCTATATAAAACGTAAAATCTAATGGATCATTCCAATCTGCATTTGTAGTATTTGTTCCTGCTTTGTCTCCATTCCAATTTGGGAAGAAACTAATTTTCTTGTACTCTCCACTAGCTACAGCTAAACCATCT
>CAJQQH010000067.1 GCA_905480405.1 uncultured Polaribacter sp.
TTAGTTGGTACTGGAGAACATATTGTTTCTAGTAGAACCATTTATGGTGGTACGTATGCATTTTTAAAAAACTTTACACCAAGATTAGGTATAAAAACTACGTTTGTAGATATCACAAAATTAGATGTTGTAGAAGCTTCAATTACAAGTAAAACTAAAGTTTTGTATTGCGAATCTGTAAGTAATCCACTTTTAGAAGTGGCAGATATAGCTGGTTTATCCGCTTTAGCGAAAAAGTATAATTTAAAATTAGTAGTTGATAATACGTTTTCTCCTTTGTCAATCTCTCCTGTAAAATTAGGCGCAGATGTTGTTATTCATAGTTTAACTAAATTTATCAATGGGTCTTCAGATACTGTTGGCGGTGTTGTTTGTGGTACTCAAGAATTTATAAACGATTTACGAAATGTAAATAGCGGAGCAAGTATGTTGTTAGGATCTACAATGGATTCTTTAAGAGCTTCATCAGTTTTAAAAAATATGAGAACATTGCATCTTAGAATGAAACATCACAGTTTTAATGCTGCTTTTTTAGCTGATAAGTTTGAAGCTGATGGATTAAAAACAGTATATCCAGGTTTGATATCTCATCCTTCTCATCAACTTTTTAAAAGCATGATGAACACCGAGTATGGTTTTGGTGGTATGTTAACAATCGATGCAGGTTCTTTAGAAAAAGCAAATGCTTTAATGGAGTTAATGCAAGAAAAAAACTTAGGGTATTTAGCAGTAAGTTTAGGTTTTTATAAAACTTTATTTTCTGCTCCAGGTAGTTCTACATCATCAGAAATACCAGAAGAAGAGCAAAAAGAAATGGGGTTATCTAATGGGTTAATTCGTTTTTCTATTGGTTTAGATAATGATATTAAAAGAACTTATGAGATAATGAAATCTTGTATGTTAGAGGTTGGAGTTCTAGAAAACGAACTTGTTTTATAAATTTTAGAAAACAACTTTGCTTTTTAAGTAAAGTTGTTTTAAATACCTTTTAAACGTTCTATAAATTTAGTAAAATCATCTTTGTTTGGTGGCGAACCATCGAATGGTAAAATATCCCATTTTCCATTTTCATGGAAAATTGTAAAATTAAAAACTGAAGTATTTACATCTTCTGGATTTAACATTGGATATCTTAAATCGACATATTTATAAGTGCCAATTTTATCCTTTTTAGAAATGTTGTAATAGTCATTACTAAACCAAGTTAAGGTTTGTAAATTACTATCTGTCATGTCTATTAAATTATGGTTTTTTTCAATGGTTAAAATTTTTTCTGAGAATTTGCTTTTGTCAAGTAAAGAGTAAAAAGCTAAATGATAATTCTTATCGGTTTCAGCTACTGAATACCATAATATATTGTTTAAAATTGTAGGTTGAGCCGAAAATCGTTTGTACGTAATTCCTGCTTTTTTAAATGATTTTTTAAAAACAGAATCGATATAAAATTTATTAACGATTGTAAAAACCATATAAGCAGAACTAATGTAAATACCAGCTTTTAACCACCAAGTTCTTTGCGTTCGTTTTCTATTAAAAAACATTAATACAATGATGCAAATTAAAAAAGGAACGGTATACATAGGATCTGCAACACTAATGTTATTAAAAGCAACTCTGTAATTAGAAAAAGGAGCAAATAACTGTGTACCGTAAGGTGTAAAACAATCTAAAATAGGATGTGTAAAAATGGACCAAAAGAATAACAGAATCCAGTTTTTTAAAGAGGTTGTATCTTTTCTTTTTCCAGAATTATACAGCTTGTACGTTATCCAACCGAAAAGGAAACAACCTAAAACAGAAAACAAAATAGAATGCATAAACCCTCTATGAAAAGCCATTGCTTGTATCTCGTTATTGTAAATCCATTTACCAATAAAGACATCCAAATCTGGTATTGTACCGCCAATTGCACCAAACAAAAGAGCTTTGTTTCCAATCTTTTTACCAAGAATAGCTTCACCGCAAGCAGCACCTAAAACAATTTGAGTTAATGAGTCCATAAAAGCAAAAATAAGCCAACCAATTTGATTTGCATAACATTATGTAAAATCGTAACATTACAGAACCAAAATTTAGAGAATGCAAGACAATAAAAATCTATCAGAAATTAAAATTGAGGACCAAAAAATTATTGACAATAGAGAGTTAAATATTTGGGAAGCGATGTTTCCTGTTTTGGCTTTAGTTGCAATGTTAGCCTATAATGTTTTTGTTTTTGGTGATGATGCTTTAAGTGGAAGTAATCAGTTTGTTTTATTGTTAGGTGGTGCAGTTGCTGCAATTGTTGGTTTTAGAAATAAAGTTTCTTACAAAACAATGATTGAAGAAGTTGCAGAGAATATAAAATCTACAGCTGGTGCAATTTTAATTTTATTAATGGTTGGTGCTTTAGCCGGTACTTGGTTAATTAGTGGTATTATTCCTGCAATGATTTATTATGGTTTGCAAGTATTAAATCCTACCATATTTTTAGCCGCCTGTTTAATAATTTGTGCGGTAATTTCTATAGCAACTGGTAGTTCTTGGACTACGTCTGCTACCGTTGGTATTGCATTAATTGGTATTGGAGAAGCGTTAGGTATCTCTTTAGGAATGACTGCCGGTGCAGTTTTATCTGGTGCTTATTTTGGTGATAAAATGTCGCCAATGTCTGATACTACAAATTTAGCTCCAGCAATGGCAGGTACAGATTTGTTTACACATATAAAATATATGGCATTTACAACGATACCAACAGTTGTAATTACGTTAATCATTTTCTTAATACTAGGTTTTACACTTAATACCTCTGGTGAAGCAGATACAAATGTTTTACTTGCAGACATTAATAAAGCGTTTAATATTACACCATGGTTATTTATAGTGCCAGTTGTTGTTATCTTTTTAATTGTAAAAAAAACACCTCCGTTAGCAGCATTATTAGCAGGTACTATTTTAGGGGCAATTTTTGCTTTAATTTTTCAACCAGAAGTAGTTGCACAAGTTGCAGGAGTAGATAGTTTAAGCTTTACTTCTGGATATAAAGGTATTTTACAAGCAATAACAGTAGAAACATCTGTTGCTACAGAAAACGAAGCATTGGCAGATTTATTTACAGCTGGCGGAATGTCTAAAATGTTGGGTACAATTTGGTTAATTTTATGTGCAATGGTTTTTGGTGGTATTATGGATGCAATTGGAGCATTAGCTAGAATTAGCTCTTTTATGTTAAGTCTTTTCGATTCAGTTTTTGGTTTATTTGCAAGTACTGTTTTTACATGTATTGGTTTAAATTTTACAGCATCAGATCAATATTTAGCCATTGTAGTTCCTGGTAAAATGTATGCAAAAGCATATAAAGATAAAGGTTTAGCTCCAGAAAATTTAAGTAGAACTTTAGAGGATTCTGGTACCGTTACTTCTGTTTTAATACCTTGGAATACTTGTGGGGCTTACCATTCTGGAGTTTTAGGGGTTTCTGTTTTCGATTATGCTATATATGCTATATTTAATTGGTTAAGTCCTTTTATGACTTTAATTTTTGCTGCTTTTAAAATTAAAATTAAAGAATTAGCTGCTAAATAATATGATACAGCTTGCTGAAATATCTGATGCAAAAACACTTACTAAAATTGCTTTAAAATCGAAATCATTTTGGGGGTATTCTAATGAGACATTAGAAAGTTGGGTAGAAGACTTAACAGTTTCAGAGCGTATTATTAAAGAAATGATAGTTTATAAGTTTATTTCTAATAATGAAACAGTTGGATTTTATATTTTAAATCAGCCAAAAGGTACTTCTGTAGAATTAGAATTTTTATTTGTGTTACCTGTTTTTATTGGAAAAGGAATAGGAAATCAATTAATACAACATGCTTTTTTAAAAGCAAAAGAATTAAATTGTAAAAAGGTTACTTTATTAGCAGACCCAAATGCAGTAACTTTTTATGGTTCTAAAGGATTTGAAATTATAGATAAAAAAGAAAGCTCTATTGCTGGTCGTTTTTTGCCTTTAATGCAAAAAGATTTATCAGTATAGAAATCAATAATAAAAGCCATGGAGTTCCATGAAGTAGTACATCAAACCAATCTCCAGATTTCATTCCGTTTTCGGTAGAAAAAGCATTTCCACCCAAAAGCCATTGTAGTTTTCCTAAAATATGAGGCGGATTAAAAGGCGCTAACCCTAAAGTTAAACTTGCTGCCAAAAAAAGTTTCCAATTGTTTTTAAGCTGATTTTTCATTTTGTTAAGTAAAGCAATTTTTAAAATATTTTACTTTCTAAGTACAAGGAGAAACATTCTCAAACGTGCTAAAAAAAACACACTTCCCTTCAGAAAGAATTTAGGGAAGACTTAATTTATATAAACCAATTCCAAACTAAACCGAAACGAACCGTAAAATCTCTGTATGGATAATTAGGTGCAGAAAAATAATTCTTTTCAGTAAAACCAGAAGTTACGTTATCAACCTTTAAATACAAACGTGTTCTACGTACCTGAGCGTTAAAAAATACATCTACAGTAGGGAAACCTATTTCTTCGTTATTTTGAAGCGTAAATTCAGCTAATAAAGGGTTGTAAGCATTTGCATTATATTTTGTAAAATACTTAAAGGTGGCTCCAATATTAACTAACATCGGTTTTCCTTTAAACCAGTAATCAGTATAATAAAGGGTGTTTCTAGTTACAATTTCTGGTACTCTAAAAACAGAACTTCCGCTGCTAACGTTTTGATACATTACCGTGTTGTCCAATGCAAATTTCTTGTATTTAAATTCCCTGTTTGCCTTTACCTTTAAATATGTAATTTGATTTGCAAATTGTTGGGGACTGTTATTCTCATCAAAATACGTGTAGTTGTCTATGTTTGTAAAGTTAAGATCAGCATTAATCCATTTAGAGTTAAAAGTAAAACCTAAATCTCTTGTGTTTACATTGCTAAAGTTATTTTCCCAATTGTAATCATCATAAAAACTTTGATGTAATAATGTGTTAAAATTTGACGACTTAGAACTTATTAATAAACTTCCTTTAAACGTAAAAAGACTGTCTTGTTTATAAACCGCTTCACCTTTTAAATAATTACCGGCCAATCTACCAGAACCAGGAGTAATAGATGCATCAGCATTTAAATAAAAGTTTTTAATTTTTGCTTTCCAATCAGCTCCAAAAGAAATAGCATTTCCCTCTAATTTTAATTTTTTAATACTACTGTTACTGTTTAAAATAGTATCATAACCATAAGAGTAGTTGGTAAAGTTTGCCTTAGCTTTAAATTTTCCTAAAACGTATTTAGAGTTAAATTCTAAATTTAATTCGTTACTTGTTATTTTACTTGTAGCGTCTGTGTCTGTAGCATCTGTAGTATTTGTATTACCAAAAATAGCGGTTGTAGCTGTAGCTTGTGTATAACTATAGCTTTTAGTTTCATTGGTGAAAATATGACCTACTTTTAAGTTGCTAAAGTCTTTATGGTTAACGGTATCTTTGCTTGATAATAATTTAAAGCTGTGTTCTAAATAAACTCGTGTAGCATCAAATTGGTTTTCTGCATCTGTTAAATTAACGTCTAATCTAGCTCTATTTTCAAAATCTGGATCTTCAGAAATAAAGTTAGCCAAAGCATCGGTTGTTAAACCACCACTTTCTTCATTAAAAAAATCTTGACTAGTTATATGACCTCTAATTTCGTATTGATTTTCTTTAGTTCTGTAATGAAACGTTCCTCTAAAATTACCGTTACTAGCAATAGATTGCCTGTAAGCCCCTAAAGAACGCAAACCTTTATAAGATAATGAAACATTAAGTCTTTTAGAGAAGTTTAAAGTAAAAAGAGCATCTAAAACTTGCCCTTGTTGCAAACCTGTTCTGTATAAAATTTCTGTTGTTGGCGTTGGAACTTCGTAATATTTTACGTCTTCAATATCTATGTAGCTAAACTGTTTACTTGTAAAACCAATGTCTGGTAATTGTTTAATGTTGTTAAAACTGTATCCTAAATTATTAAAAGTTTGCCCTTGGTTATGAAAAGCTAATAGCTCAAAATTATCTTTTCTTAAATAATTAAACTTGTATTCTTTTTTAATATTTAAAGTAGTGTCTACATACGTAGTATCTCTTTTATGAGAAAAAATTTTATAATCGGTGTATTTCGTTTTACCAGAAAGAATAACTTTTGTTTCTCCCGAACTTAGAGAATCATTAGATCTTCGGTTTAAATTTGAGATATTTTCTTCTCCAATAAACCTTTGTGAAAAGGTGCTATTTAAGCTAAATATAATTAGAAAAAAAAGTAAAGATATTTTTTTATGCATCATAATGTTAAACAAGAGCAAATGTAAAATAATAAAACGTAAATAATTGTTAATAATTATGATGAAATCTGTTAATTTGTAAAATGTTAAAATCAAACTTTAGTGGTTTTTCTTTAGAAGTAGGAACAGATGAAGCTGGTAGAGGTTGTTTATCTGGCCCTGTTGTTGCAGCAGCAGTTATATTACCTAAAGATTTTACCCATCCTTTTTTAAATGATTCCAAACAATTGTCAGAAAAAAAGAGAGAAGAACTAAGACCTTTTATAGAGGAAAATGCAATTGCATTTGGTGTTTCTTTTGTTTGGCAAGAAGAAGTAGATAAAATTAATGTTTTGCAAGCGTCAATAACTGGTATGCATAGGGCTATAAATGCTTTAAAAATTACACCAGAATTTATAATCATAGATGGAAATAAGTTTAGAGATTATAAAGAGATTCCGTATAAAACAATCGTAAAGGGAGATGCTAAATATTTAAGTATTGCCGCTGCATCTGTATTAGCAAAAACGTATAGAGATGATTATATGGCAAAAATTCATTTAGAATATCCAATGTATAATTGGAAGAAAAATAAAGGATATCCAACCAAAGAACACAGAAACGGAATTAGAGAATTTGGCGCAACAAAGTATCATAGAAAAACTTTTAAATTATTGCCAGAACAGACAAAGTTAAAGTTGTAAATTGTTTTTTAGAAGCTATTTCCTGCTTTACATTATATCTTTTTTCTGAAAAAGAAAAAAGGATGTCATTACAATCAGGGCTAAAGTTATTTGTAAGTTTTTCGAAAAACTCATTCATTTATTTTGTAATTATTTAAAAACTTCAACTATTTTTACGCTCCAAAATTTTAACAGATGATTAGAAAAACCAAAGCAGAAATTACCAAATGTATTTTACATAAAGTAGCTAATAAGTTTAATAGTGGACAAAATGTTTTTTCTGAAGATTTAATTCGTTTCGATCAAGAAAGTTACGATTTAATGAAAGGGTTTTTATTAAAACCATTTGGAAGTTTAACACAGAGTTATCGTTTTACAAACAATGAAGATGTTCGTTTAAATGAAGTTAATAAGTTTGCTTCAGAAGTTTTTAAAGACGAAGAGAGTTTTGTAGAATACTCTAAAAGTATTGTAAATCATTTATTTGAACAATCTAATTCGGCACAAATAAAAACAGGAGATGTATTAGTTGTTTATATAGAAGGTATCGAATATAAAGATGTGTTAACAGAAGCTATTGGTATTTTTAAAATAGAAAATAAAGTTGATTTTTTTCAAACTTATTTAGATGATAACGAAAGTTTTGATGTTGTTGTTCAAAAAGGAATTTCTACCAAAAGAATAGATAAAGGATGCTTGGTTTTAAATACATCTGATGAAGAAGGTACTGTAGTATTATCTGTAGATAACAATAATTACGATGCACAGTATTGGGTTAAAAATTTCTTAACTGTTAAGTTAGCAGATGATTATAATTCTCACACACAAAATTATTTAGAGTTGTGTAAAGAATTTTCTGAAGAAGTAATTAAGCCGGAATTAGGTATGCATGAACAAGGAAATTTCTTAGCAACTACGGTAGATTATTTTAAAGAAAATGAAGCTGTAGATTATGCTACGTTTAAAGATGAAGTTTTTGAAGAAGAAAAACACAAAGAAAAGTTTGACGAGTACAAAAAACATTTCGAAACGTTAAACGATGTTTTAATTAGAAATAATTTTGATGTTTCTGGTGTAGTTTTAAAGAAAGAAAAAAACAAGCTTAAAACAGAAATTAAGTTAGATACTAATATTAGTATTAAATTAGATGTAGATGCGCCAGAAGCAGCATCTGAGTATATAGAGAGAGGTTATGATGAGCAGAAGAAAATGAAATACTATAAAGTGTATTTTAACGAAGAAAAATAGTTTTTACATAATAAAAAAAAATCCTGCTTTTTCAGGATTTTTTTTTATGAATAAATAAACTCTTCTACTTCAAAAAGAGCTTTAAAGTGTTTTAATATTTTAGATTTAACGTCTTCTATATCCACTTTTTTACCAAGTTCAACTTCCATAGAAGTAACCGCTTTACCTCTAATTCCACAAGGTATTATATTATCAAAATACCCTAAATTAGTATTTGCGTTTAAAGCAAAACCATGCATAGTTACCCAGCGTGAAGAACGAATTCCCATAGCACAAATTTTACGAGCAAATGGTGTTCCAACATCTAACCAAACACCAGTTTCACCTTTACTTCTTTCGCTTTTTAATCCGTAATCCGCAAGCGTTAAAATAATGGTTTCTTCAAGTAAACGTAAGTACTTGTGAATATCAGTAAAAAAATTTTCTAAATCTAAAATAGGATAACCAACTATTTGACCTGGACCATGATAGGTAATATCACCACCTCTATTTATTTTATAAAAAGTTGCGCCTTTTTGTTTTAATTGATTTTCGTTTAACAATAAGTTACTTAAATCGCCACTTTTTCCAAGGGTATAAACATGCGGATGTTCAACAAATAGTAAGTGGTTTGGTGTTATATTATTATTGTTATTTCTTCGATTATCAATCTTTATATCAACAATTTCTTGTAATAATTCAGATTGATAATCCCAAGTTTCTTGGTAATCTTTTACAGATAAATCTGTTAAATGTATATTTCTATTCATAATCTATAATAACAAAGGTAATTATTTCATTATATTTGAGGATTACAATTATTATTTAAATATCATATTATGAAAATAAAATTTACTTTTTTACTGTTTTTTACACTTTTATATATTGGAGTAGAAGATGCTAATGCGCAACAACTTTGGAAAAAAATAGATAAAACTAGTTCTTTTGTGCAAAAAAAAGATATTTATAAAAAGAAAAATTTCCCTTCTAATTATGAATTAATGTTTTTAGAACTTAAAAGTTTTAAAAGCAAAGTAACTTTAAAAGCAAAAACACAGGAACAAATAATAGAGTTGCCAAATGTTGATGGTGGTCTTTCTAGGTTTATAGTAAAAGAATCTTCAAATTTAGCACCAAAATTAGCAGCAATGTATCCTTCTATAAAATCTTATACAGCACAAGGTTTAGATGATCCTACTGCAGTAGCAAAAATTAGTTTAGGTACAGATGGATTTCATGCAGTTGTTTTTTCTGGAACAGAAGCTACATTATATATAGATCCTTATTCTAAAAATAACGAAGAGTATATTGTTTATAGTAGAAATAGTCTAAGTAATGAAGATAGAGAGTTTAAATGTCAAGTAGAAGAATCTGCTGGTAAAGAACTTGCTTCTACTACTTTGGCAAAAAATGCGAATGACGGAAAATTAAGAACATTCAGGTTAGCACTGGTTTGTAGTGGAGAATATGCTCAATTTCATTTAAATAGACAAAATGTTGCTTCGTCAGCATCTGATCTTGTGAAAAAAGAAGCAGTATTATCTGCAATGAATACTTCTATGACAAGAATTAATGGTGTCTTTGAAAAAGACTTGGCAGTTAAAATGGAAATTGTTTCTAATAATCATAAAGTTATTTTTTTAGACGCATCAACAGATAATATTTCTGATGGTAATGCAGGTACAATGATTAATGAAGTTCAAACTATTTGTGATGCAGAAATAGGAAGTGATAATTATGATATTGGTCATATATTTAGTATAGGTGGTGATGGTTTAGCAGGATTAGGTGTTGTTTGTGTAAATGGATCAAAAGCTAGAGGTGTTACGGGTATTGGATCACCAGTAGGAGATCCTTATGATATAGATTATGTTGCACATGAAATAGGACATCAGTTTGGAGCTACACATACACAAAATAATTCATGTAATAGAACGGCATCTACAGCTGTAGAACCTGGTAGTGGATCTACAATTATGGGATACGCTGGTATATGTGCGCCTAACGTTATTAGTGTTGGACCTTCAACAGGAAATAGTGACGATCATTTCCATACGGTAAATATTACTCAAATGTGGAATACAATTCAATCTTCTGCAGATTGTGCTGCAACAAGTGATACAAATAATAATGCTCCATTTGCAATTGCAGGAGCTAATTATACAATTCCAAAATCTACACCTTTTGTATTAAGAGGGTCAGCTACAGATGCAGATGGTCTTTCTAGCTTAACGTATAATTGGGAACAAACAGATGTAGAAATAGCTACAATGCCTCCAGAACCTACAAACACTGCTGGTCCTACATTTAGATCTTTACCTTCTAAGGCTTCACCGAATAGATATATGCCGGATTTAGCAACAATAGTTGCTGGTAATACTTCTACAGAATGGGAAGTTTTACCTTCTGTAGCTAGAGAAATGAACTTTTCTTTTCTAGTAAGAGATAATCATGCGGGTGGCGGAAGTACAGCAAGAGATGATATGAAAGTTACTGTTACAAGTGCAGATGCTTTTACAGTTACTGCACCAGCTACAGCTGTAAGTTGGGATACTGGAACAACACAAACAATTACTTGGAATAAAGGAACAACAGATGCAGCACCAATTAGTTGTAATCTAGTAAATATTAAGTTATCTGTAGATGGTGGATTAACATTTCCAATTACTATTAAGGCAAATACAGAAAATGATGGTACTGAAGATATTATTATACCAGATAATGGAACAACAACTGCAAGAATTATGGTTGAAGCTGCAGATAATATTTTCTATAATGTAAATACAACAGATTTTACAATAAATTCTACAACACCAACTTATATTATTAGTAATAATAGTGGTGTTCAAAATGTATGTAATATTAATAGTCAGTCTGCAATTTATGATTTAGATTTCAATTTTGTAAATGGTTATTCAGATACAGTAACATTAGCAGCAACAGGTCAACCTGCAGGAGCTTCTGTTTCTTTTAGTCAGAATACAATTGCTGCAGATGGAAATGTAACAATGACTGTATCTAATTTAAACGGGGTTAGCGCACAATCTTATACAATTGAAATTGCTGGTAGTGCAAGTGTAAACCAAAGTACTGATGTTACTTTAAATGTTACTGCATTAAGCTTTGATGCTTCTGTTTTAGAATCACCAGCAGACAATGCAACTGAAATTGGATTATCAGAAACTTTAAGTTGGGCAGCAGATACTAATGCAACATCTTATGATGTTCAAATTGCATCCGATAATGAATTTAATAACATCGTTTCTAGCGGAAATGTTACTACAAACTCTTACATTTCATCAAATTTAGATGGAGGTACAGCTTATTATTGGAGAATAAAACCGAAAAACAATTGTGGAGAAGGATCTTACTCTACTGTTTTTAGTTTTACAACTTTAATACCTTCTTATTGTGCTTCTACATTTACAGATACTGGAGAGCATATTTCTAACGTAACTTTTAATACTATTGATAATGATTCTGGTGATGATTTAGTAGATGGTTATGAAGATTTTACTGCAATAAGTACAAATGTGAAAAGAGGAGATACGCATGAGGTAAGTGTTACTTACGATGTTGCTGGTTTTCAAGATAAAGTTACTGTATTTATAGATTGGAATAACGATTATGTTTTTGATACTGCAACAGAAAAGTATGATTTAGGAAATGGAACTACATCTGTAGCCACTAAAACTTTAAATATTACTGTGCCAAATGATGCAAGATTTGGAGATACTAGAATGAGAGTTGTAATAGAGTATTATGGAACAGGAGTTGAACCGACTCAAGGTGCTTGCGATTCAAGTCATGCTTCTGAATGGGGGGAAACTGAAGATTACACGGTTACTGTAGATAATACTGCGTCTATTGAAAACGTTGTTTTTAGTGGCTTTAATTTATATCCAAACCCTACAAAAGGAGCTTTTACATTAAACTTAGAGTTATTAAATACTGATAAATTAACAGTTCAGTTATTTGACGTTAGAGGAAGAATGATTGGAGAGAAAAATTATACAAATATGGTTACGAATTTCTCTGAAAAAGTTCTTTTTGAAAATACAGTTGCCGGTTTATATTTAGTGAAAATTATTAATGGTGATAAACAAACAACTAGAAAACTTATTATAAAATAAGGATAAAGTTTATGATTTTTATAAAAAAGACCACATCAGAATATGATGTGGTCTTTTTCTTTTTGATTAATTTCCAAAAAAGAAAGTATGTAAAAAACGACCTGGTGTTAATGTGAATCCGCCAGCAATAATAATGGCGCCAACATAAAGAAAAACCATTTTTAGCTTATGTTTTTTTACTTGTCCTTTTCTAATTGCAATTACTGCAGTTGGAACACTGTAAAGTGTTAAAAAACTAAAGAGATGAATCCATCCAAAATGATTTAAAAATTGGGCACCAACATAAGCGGGCATAAACAACGTTATAATGGCGGTAATTACCATTAGAGACATGTATATCTTACCTAGTGATTTATGAAAAGGAGTTCCTTTTTTTACAGCTAAAAGATAAGCTCCAATAAAAATACAAGGAACTACTGTTATTAAGTGAGCATACATTAAATATTTATATTCCATAATTTTATAAGTATTTGTCTAAAATAATGAAATAAAAAAACCGTATCAAATTTTGATACGGTTTTTTAAAATAATAATTTTTATTTTATCCTAAAAAAGGATATTTATAATCTGTTGGAGATACAAGTGTTTCTTTTATCAATCTAACAGAAGTCCAACGTAATAAGTTTTGTGCAGAACCAGCTTTGTCGTTTGTACCAGAAGCTCTTGCTCCTCCAAATGGTTGCTGTCCAACAACTGCTCCAGAAGGTTTGTCATTAATATAGAAGTTTCCTGCAGCGTTTTCTAAAGCTTTAGAAGCTTGTTCTACAATATATCTATCCGTAGAAAAGATAGCACCTGTTAACGCGTATTCAGAAGTTTCATCAACTAACTTTAAAGAAGCTTCCCATTCTGCATCTTCATATACATAAACGGTCATTACAGGTCCAAATAATTCTGTACACATTGTTGCGTATTTTGGAGAATTACTAACTATTACAGTTGGTTCAATAAAATAACCAACAGATTTATCGTGATTTCCACCAATTATAATTTCTGCATCTTTATCTGTTTTTGCAGCATCAATATAGCTTGCAATTTTATCAAAAGAACCTTCGTGAATAACTGCATTTACAAAGTTATTTGTGTCTTCTGGAGATCCCATTTTTAACTCACCTACTTGTGCAATTAAGTGTTTCTTAATTTCTGGCCAAAGTGACGCAGGAATGTAAGAACGTGAAGCGGCAGAACATTTTTGACCTTGATATTCAAAAGCACCTCTTGTCATTGCAGTTGCAACTTGTAAAGGGTTTGATGAATTGTGTACCCAGATAAAATCTTTTCCACCAGTTTCTCCAACAATTCTTGGATATGTTTTATAGGTATGAATGTTGTTTCCTATTTGTTTCCATAATTCTTTAAAAACATGTGTAGAACCTGTAAAATGTAATCCAGAGAAATCTGGAGACGCTAAAACAGTATCAGAAATCATTACAGGATCTCCATAAACAACGTTAATTACACCATCAGGTAAACCAGCTTCTTTAAATAAATCTACAATTACTTGTGCAGAATAAGCTTGATGGTCAGATGGTTTCCAAACAACAACATTACCCATTAATGCAGCTGATGCAGGTAAGTTTGCAGCAATAGAAGTAAAGTTGAAAGGAGAAATTGCATATACAAATCCTTCTAAAGGTCTATATTCAACTCGGTTCCAAACACCTGGAGAAGAAGTTGGCTGATCTTTGAAAATATCTGTCATGTACTCTACGTTAAAACGGAAGAAATCAATCATTTCACAAGCAGCATCAATTTCTGCTTGATAAACGTTTTTAGATTGTGCTATCATTGTTGCAGCATTCATTCTTGCTCTGTAAGGGCCTGCTAATAATTCAGCAGCCTTTAAGAAAATAGCAGCTCTTTCCATCCAACTTACGCTAGACCATGCTTCTCTTGCAGCTAATGCTGTAGAAATTGCTTCGTCTACATGTGTTTTATCTGCTGTATGATATTGTCCTACAACATGTTTGTGGTCATGAGGAGGTGTTATGTTCTTTGTATTACCAGTTCTAACTTCTTTACCATTAATATGCATTGGCACATCAGTATTGCTGTTAAACATGGTTTTGTAAGTTGCTAATAATTCTTCTTTTTCTGGAGAACCAGGTGCATATCCTTTTACAGGTTCGTTTACTGCTTTTGGAACATTAAAAAATCCTCTTGCCATATTGTATGTTTTTATGTTTTAATCGACTAAATTTTAAAGTTGTAAAGTTACAATTTTAGTTTCAATAAATTTATTGCATATTTGACATCTTTAATTATTGAAAACTTAGTAATAGTAGCGAAACGCAAAACTTATCGTAATTTAACAAGTATTATATATGTGTACAGTAACCTATCTTCCTTTAGGTAATAACGAATTTATTTTAACTTCTAATAGAGATGAAAGTCCGGTAAGAAAAACCATCTTACCGAAAAAGTATTTTGAGAATGGAGTTGAAATATTGTATCCAAAAGATGAACTTGCTGGAGGAACCTGGATTGGAACAAGTAATAAAAATAGATTGGTTTGTTTATTAAATGGCGGTTTTAAAAATCATACTAGAAATCATTATTATAAAATGAGTAGAGGTGTTATAGTAAAAAATATACTTTCTGCTGATAATGCTGTAAATTATATTGATGAATTTGATTTTACAGATATTGAACCTTTTACATTGATTTTAGTTGATTATAACGCACAACTAGAAACCTATGAGTTGGTTTGGGATGGGGTAAATAAACATTTTACAAAATTAGCTCAAGAACCTAAAATTTGGTCATCATCTACTTTGTATACAGATGAAATGAAGGCATTAAGAAAAGTTTGGTTTACAGATTTTTTAAAGGAAAATAAAGTGTTTTGTCAAGAGGAAATTACTAAGTTTCATCAAAATGAAAAATTAGGTACTCCTGAAACTTCACTAAAAATGAAGCGTAATTTTGTGGAAACAGTAAGTGTAACTTCAGTTAAAAAAGAAAAAGAAGTTGTTAGTATGTTGTATTTAGATTTGTTAAATTAATAAAAAGCAAAAGAAATTAAACCTACAACTATAATTCCAAGACTTCCCAAAATCATATAAACAATGTTTAGCAAAATAAACTTAAAAAAAGTTTTGAAATACCCTTGCTGATAAAACTTTTTCATTGCTATTAAAAGATAGATTAAAAAAAGAAGTAGAAAAACCCATGCGCTTTCTAAAGCAGTTATTGTAAAAAAGGATATAATATAAAGTATGGTAAGTAGCATAAAAAATACTGTTTGGGTATGAAAAACAAATATTAAATGATCTACGTAGGTAAAATTTCTCCTGATATATAAAAGTTTTAAAAATAGCGTAAAAAAGGGTAAAAATATAAAAAGTGAAATAGATCCATAAGAAAGTAAATCGCCTAAATATTTTTCTCTATTATCTTTTTTTGTAAAGGAATTTGCCGCTTTTGCTCTTGTAAATAAAAAACGATTTGTAAAATTTTTATTATATCCTAAACTATCCAAAGCTTGGTCTATTTTAGAATCCGGATATTTTTTTTGATATTGAATAAATTTGTCTAGTTTAGTATCACCACCAAACGAAATTCTATTTCCTCCACTAATTTTAATAGAAGTAGTATCTTTTACTTCTTTTTCTATTTCTTTTAAAATTTGTTTTTTTGCAACTTCTGGAAATGGAATAATTGAAGCATCTATTTCTTTTATAACTTCATTTTTTATAGAGTCAATCTCTTTTTTGTTTAAAGTTCTTTTTACAGCTTTCTGATCTTCACTTATAGTATTAGTAATCTCTGTTTTACTTTCTTTGGTAAGGTTTTCAAATTTTTTTTTACTGATTGATAGACCAACAATTAAAAAAAACAAAATAGACACAGTTAAATAAAAACGAAACGGGTTAGAATATCTATTTCTTTTTCCTGCCACATAATCTTTAGAAACTTTTCCGGGATTAATTAATAGCGGAACTATTGTACGCCAAAACTTAGCGTCAAATGATAAAAAACCATTGAAAATTTCATAAATAAAACTTCCAAAGGTAATTTTGTTACCTTTATTCTCTTGTCCGCAATCAGGACAAAATTTTTCTTGCCCACTAAAAGGATGTCCACAATTTAAACATTCTGGATCTTTTATTTTAATGACTTTATTTCTTTTTTTTGTTAGTTTGATAATACCGGAGTTGAAAGTTGAAATGTTGGAATAATTACTTTAAATGTTTGGTGAGTTTCTATATTTTCCATTGCGTAATAACCTTTCATAGATCCGAAATTTGATTCTAGATAACACCCAGAACTATAAGAATAGGTGTCGTTTGGAATTAAAATTGGAGTTTGCCCAATAACACCTTCTCCTTCTACAATTTCTGTGTTTTTTAATGAATCGAATATTTTCCAGTAACGATCGGTTAATTTTACAGTTTCAGAAGATTTATTTTCAATGGTTATGAAATAAGCAAAGACATAATACAATCTATTATTTCTATAGCTTGTACCATTAAATTTAGTTTTTACAGAAATTTTAATACCTTTTGTTATTTGCTGAATCATTACAGTAAATGTACTTTTTTTTATTGTCTTTACAAACTGCGATTTATTTACCTAAAGAGAATACAAAAATCCCAAAAATAGATTTCTATTTTTGGGATTTAGACTTTTTCTTCTTTTAAGTCTATCTATTAGTTTTTACTTTGTTTTTACTATTAATTTTTTCTTTAATTGAGATTTTTATATTATTTATCAAACAATTAAAAGTGATAGTTTCATTTTGTGTAAAAGCATTGGTGTTATAAACTCTAAAGCCAAATAGATAAATACCTTTTTTAATATTAGAATTTATCTTCGTAGAAGTTAAGCCTGTAGATAGATTTTTTATATAGATATTTTTATTAATTTTAATATCGTTCAAAACTAAAGATTCAAAACTAAAATTCACTTTAGAGTCAATTTTAATAGTATAATCGACATAGTTTTTACCATTTGCTAACCCAGAAATGTGTTTTTCTTTTTTAGATTCTACAATTTTCATATTGCTAACACAACTATTTAATAACACACATGCCAGAATTAGGAAAATGAACCCATAAATTAATTCTTTGTGATTTTTCATATCTATTTAGTTAATATAAACTTTTTAGTTGAACTAAAACTATTGTTATATACTCTAACTAAATATACGTTATTAGATAGGTTATCTACATTTATTTCTTTATTAATACTTAAAGTGCCTTTTTTAACAATACCACCTACAATATTATAAATCTCGTATTTTAAATCTGTTAAATTTTCTTTCGTTACAATTTTTAAATTATTGATAGTTAGTGGGTTTGGGTAAACACTTAATTCTAATGTGTTTTTTAATGTAACTTCATTAATGTTTAAAGTAGAATTTTCAATATTTATAGACCAAAGACCTCTTCCAAAAGTAGCAGCAACTAACTTGTCTGCGGTGTAGTTAATCTCTATGTCTTTAACATCTACATTAGGTAAATTATTACCTAGTTTTTCCCAAACCGCTCCATCATTAATTGTAAAATAGACACCAACGTTAGTAGCAACAAATAATATTTTTGAATTTGTAGCTTGTTTTAATAATATTTTATTGATAATTACATCTGGTAAATTATTAGAAATGTTTACAAAATCCGTTCCTCCATTTGTAGATTTAAAAACTTTATTACCATTGTTGTATCCTTTTGTAGATATATAGATAATATTAGTATCAGATGCACTAAAATCTATAGATTCTATATTTGCATTTCCTGCTAAATTTTGTGCTCCAGTTAAATTTGTTGGAGTATCTCCATTTGTTGGTATTTTTCTAATTGCGTTGTTATCTGTAATTCCTAAAATTAAATCACCATGAGTATTAAATTTATGAATTGGTACTCCTGAACCTAACATAGTTGAAGTTAATTCAGAGTTATTATCAGTAATTTTTAAAATTCCTGTAGGATCAGATCCACCTTTATCTGCATTCATATATAGGATAGAGGGGTTTATTCTATCCATCTCCATATAATGATTAAAAGAAATTCCTTTTGGTTCTAAAAAGTAATCTCCATCTTTTTCGTTTCTAAAACCATCATCAGATCTTAATAAAACACCATTTTGATTAGTGGCATATCTAATAGAAGGTGTATTGTAGTTAATTGCACTTTCAATACCATCACCTAAAGCTACTGCATACCAAACACCATCTACTTTAGAAAAACCATCATTATCTTGGTTTCCAACTACATAATCTTCTCCAGCAACATTTGGGTTTATAGCAACAGAAAAGTGTTGTGTAACAATTGTTTTAGCTGTTTTGTACTCTATAATTGGCTTTTGATCTGTATTAGAAGCATAAGTTATATAGCTTAATCCTCCATCATTTGCACTCCAAAATTTTAAGTTTCCGTCTAAACTTCCTAATCTATGATGGTCTGAATGAATGTAATTACCATCTGAACTAGCATCTGTCCAATAACCATTTAAAGATCTATACCAGCTTGCACCATTATCTGTGGAATGAGTTCCATTAAACTCACCAGAAATTATCATGTTATTTTTTACAATTAAAGCTTGGTTGTATCCTTGTTGAGAGTTGTATTCTGCAGGTACAGTTCCATGGTTAGAAAATGTATTAGAAGTTTCATCATAAACTTTTATTTGACCTGAAATATCTTGAATGTAAAATTTATTATCTTCACCTAAAGCTACCGCTTTTTTGTCAAATTGACCAGAAGAACCATTTACAAAATTCCAATTATTATCATTTGTATAATCTGATGTAAATACTGCGTCAAAAATACCTGTATACATTATTTTATTACCTGAAACTGCAACTCTACCTACATTTGCATTGCTAGCTTGTGCATCAAAAACTTGACTCCAAGATGTACCTCCGTTTGTGGTTTTACTAATACCTGTTGATGTACCTACAAAAACAATATTATCATCAACAACAACTAAATCTCCTGTTAGTTTGTTTTCATTTAATGTAAATGTTAAGTCTGTTGAAGAAAAGCTCTCTCCACCATCTGTAGATTTTAATACACCAATAGATTTTACATGCTCGCCATCCCAATCTCCTGTAGAAACATAAATAGGTTTAGTTGTGTAGTTGCTAAATGTAGTAGTTGGAGATGTTTTAATATCTGTAACACCAATACCTGCTAAAATATCTAATTTTGGAAACCAAGAAGTACCACCGTCTGTAGATTTCCAAACACCACCATTAGGTGCGCCAACAAATAAGACATCTAGGTTTGTGTCTGAAGGATGTGCAATTCTTAAAAAAGCGTTTAACCTACCCATTTGAGGAAAGTTAGGGTAACCATTTGAGTTTGGTACATCTTTAGTGCCAATATTAGCCCAAGTTTCTGCGCTTGTACTTTTGGCTTCAGAATTATTGGTATTTAATTTGCCACTACTATTTAAAATTCCAGCATTATAGAATGCTAAATTTTCATCTGTGAAAGCGCCATTAGCATCTACTCTTAAACGCCAATATTCTGCCCATCTATTAAAGTGTTTATATTCTTTTAAGTCATTTAACTTCGTTAAGTCATAAGAGGCTATTTCTTGTTTTTTTAATTTAAGAATATCAAAATAATTAGCGTTTGCTTTTTTAGATTCTAATTTGTAGTCTAACTTTATGTTATTTTGTGCAGTTGTTTTTGTAAAAGAAAAAACTGCTGTAAAGATTAGAAACCAAAAAAAAATTTGTTGAAATGGATTTTTGTTGGAAGTAATTTTGTTCATTTTAGATGTTTTATATTTTCAGTTGTAAATATATTTTTTTTTTAATCTTTCCTTAAAATTACTGCTACTCAAATAAGTACTCACTATATTTTTTCTAGGAAACTAGCTAGTTCTAAGCCAGTTTTAGATTGAATTTTTTTATTTAATCGATAAGATAAACTCTGTATACTTCTTAAAGATCTACCGGTTATTAGAGCAATTTCTTTATAAGTGTGGTTGTTTTTTCTGTAAAACAATACTACTTTTTCAATATCGCTAAATGTAAAAGTGTGTTTTTCTAATCTGTTTAAAAATGTTTTTTCAATATCCGAAACTAAATAAACAATATAAGTTTCATTGTTGATGTCGTTTATTTCGTGTGTTTTATGAAGTTTAGAAATTTCATCGAACTTTTTTTCTTTTAAAAGCATTTTTATTTTTTTTCTAAACTCAAATTTTTCTTTTAAAGATTTGTTATATTTTCCTTTATTAATTTTTAATTCTGAATCTACTTTCTGTAGTTGTTTTTTTTGTTTTTTGTTATGAATTATATAAAATATGAATATTAAAACTATTAAAATAACTGCTATAAGTAGGGTTGTTTTATAGCTTTTAACTTCTTTTTCTGCTTTCTTTTTCGTTTGATTAAAAAGAATATTTTCATCTACAATCTTTAAACCACTTTCAAATTCTACAGTTTTAAATTTTTCTTCGATATCTAGTATTGAATCTGCATATTTTAATGCAATATTTGGTTCGTCTACTTTTTTATATAAGTTCTTATAAATGTAAAAGTTATTTAGAACACTTTCTTCTGTTAAGAATTTTTTAGAAATGGTGTAAGAAGAATCGTTGTATTTTAACGCTAAATTATAATTTTTGGAATAGCTTTCTAAAATGGAATAACTAAAGTAATATTGTCCTAAAAAGTATGGTTCTAATGATGTTTTGTCAAAGTTTTTATGAATACTTTTTTTAAGTATCTCAAATTGTTCTGGCATAATACTTTCCTTATTAAGATCTACAATTACCATTAAATAGCTTAATTTTTCTTCTATAGTTTTAGAATTTGGTAGACTTAAGTAAAAGTTAACTAGCTTTTGAATAGCATCTTCTTTATTTTTTGCTTCATCAAAGTTTCTTAATAATAAATTAAATTCTATTTCTTCTATATTTTCTTTTAGCTTTAATTCTTTAGCTAAAAGAAGTGCTTCTTCATAATATGATACACTTTTATTTAAATCATCTGATGAAGAATAAATAAAGCCTAATAGATCTAAAGCTAAAAACCGATCTTTTTTTTTGATAGCTAAATTTAGTGCAAGTAAACCATATTTAGTTGCTAATAATTTTTCATTATTAAATTCTAAAAAAGTAGCTTTATAAATTAATAAATCAGGATATTTACTAATGTCTGGGCATAATTCTATTGCCTTATCTGTTGCAGAGCTTTCGTGAAAACCGTTTTCAAAATTTTTCTTGGCTTCATTATAAAGGTCTTCAAAAATTAAAGTATTATTAGTTGTTTGACTATTAATATTGATTAATAATAGAATTAAAAGACTAGATAGTAGAGAAAATTTCATTAAAAAAATTAAAGTAAAATTATTTTAGCGGTTAAAAATACACGATTACTTTAAATTAACAATTTTTAATTATCTATTTTGATCAAAATAACCAGTTCCGATACCAACAACTCTATCATATAAACCACCAAATGGTTTGTAGTAAACGATTACAGTGTATTCGTTTTCTGTTTGATAAAATGTTCCATTAATCTCATTTGTATTTACTGTTTTGTTTTCATCAACAGTAGCAAAAGTATAGTTGTAAAAACCTTGTTTTAATAAAATTTTACCCTGATAAATTCCTTCATCGTTATTATAATACATTTTGTTTTCTTCTTCAACTTTAAAATTATTGAAAGCGCCGTATATGTAAACGTTTTTATCTAAAAAAGGTTCACTAGCATATAAAGTAAAATACATCATCGCGTAATCTGCTTCTGTTTTAGCAATATTAGCATCTAGAGTTCTAATTACAAACTGGCCATTAATGTCTGGGTTGTATTTGTATTGTTTATTTGGGTTGTAGGTTTCTGGATATAAATATTGATGAGAAATTTCTTTCATTTCTATTTTTACTATACTAACACTTTTGTTTCTAATAAATTTACTGTCAAAATTTAAGTATTCATTTCCTCCCCAAAAGTTTGTTTTGTTAGTATAAGTGTATTTTAATTGATTTTGTTTAAAGAAAGTAGGTTGTATGTTGTCTATTTTTTCGTTCCAATTCTCATTTTTTAATACAACAACATTTACTTCTTGTGACGGGTTGTTAATTCTTATGTTTGGATGATTTACAGTAAATTCAATAGTTTGTTGTGTGTTAATTGTTTTTGCATTCCTACTTCTAGATGCAGTTACTCCAATTGTTGCAGCTTTTTCATATAATACAAATTTTCTTGTAAAAACAACTTCGTCATTATCATTTAAGATTGATAAAAGATAATTTCCACTTTTTGTAATAACTGAATTTATATTAGGAATTTCTACAGAATAATGAGTGTAATTTTGAAAAGTATTAAAGGAATTAGTAACATCTATAATTGTATTTTCATCAAAACCATCTATAAACTGACTAGCAAGTAATCTACTTTTTTCCCAATCATGTGTCATATGTTCTATTCTATACTGGTAGTCTTTACTATCTGCATCTAAATCATCAAAAGACAATTCTAAAACTGTACCTAAAGGAACAATTGAAGAAAAGTTATTTTCCTGTAAAGGTCTTAACTGAATTGATTTTATGTTTTGTCCCAAAAAAATAGTGGTAAAAAATATAAAAATGAAGATTAGTCTTGTTTGCATAACGTTATTTTGTACACTGTAAAAGTACTGATTTTTGTATTCATTTTTGTGAAACAAATACTGTTCCTATTTTGCTGTTCTGAGAAAAAAAATTGGATATTATGATAAATATGTACTGTTAACAACTTTAAGAACCTACTTTATTATTGAATTCTAAAAATGCATTAGCATCCAGACTAGAAGATTAAAAAAATAGATTTTAATAATTAAGCAATAAAAAAATCATCTATTTAATTAAAGTTCTTGTGTGAAAATTAACTTTTCTTGTTTTGTTTAAGGTGTTGTAAATTATTTATTTGAAATCATGATATCTCGCTTTAAGAGAAATTAAATAAGGTTTTTTGCTTAATTATTTAAAAAAGGATTAGAAATCTAACCCTTTTTAAAGTAATTAAAACAGCGTTTAGTATTTATCTTTGTTAAGTACTAAAAAAGTTAAGCACATTAGTACACTTCCCTCAAAAAGAAAATTTTTATTACTAAGTTCATTTATAATTAATAATAATATCATGAAATCAACTCCCTACAAACCATCAATTTTATGTTTTCTATTTAATAATAGAAAAGTTGGTGAAAATTCATTTTCATTCTTTTTGGTATTGACTATTCTTTGTTTTGGTTTTGTAACTACAGCCAAAGCTAGTACAATAACTAATGCTGTATTCGATTCTTCAGCTCTATCAACCTTAGAAGAAAGTATAGTACCGCCACCAGCTCCAACTGGTTTAGCAATACAAATATATACAGGAGATGATAAAACATTAGCAAATTTAACAGTAATAGGTACAACGATTAAATGGTACGATGCTAGAATAAATGGTAATCTATTAGCGAGTACAACTTCTTTAGTCGATAATACTATTTATTATGCAAGCGACACGAATGCTTTGGGGGAAAGCACTTCACGGTTATCAGTAACTGTGAGGCGTATTTCAGATAATTTTCAAACCTTTGCTTCTTGTGCAACAACACCAACAGTAGCAGATTTAGTAGCAACACCAAGCATAGGAACAACTGCACAGTGGTTTGCTGTAAGTTCTAATGGAACAGCATTGTTACCCACCGATGTTTTAACAAATGGTACTTATTATGTAGAGCAACCAACCCCTGAGATTATTGAAACGCTTGAATTTGGAGGTGGATATGATGTGTATTTTGGAATTGCCGCCCAATCCGATGGTAAAATTATTATTGTGGATACTAGTAATAATGTAATAAGGCGTATGGATGCTGATGGAAGTAACATTGAAATATTAGGCTCTGGATTTAATAATCCTAATGGTCTTACTCTACAATCTGATGGTAAAATTCTAATTGCAGATACAGATAATGATGTAGTAAAGCGCATGGATGCTGATGGAACAAATATTGAGATATTAGGATCTGGATTTTCTACCCCTTCTGGAGTTGCAGTGCAATCCGATGGTAAAATTCTAATTGCAGATTCTGGTAATAATGTCATAAAACGAATGGATGCAGATGGTTCAAATATTGTAACTTTAGTATCTGGGTTAAATTTTCCTGATGATGTTGTCGTTCAGTCTGATGGTAAAATTGTATTTTCAAATTCTGGGAATACCATAAAGCGTATGGATGCCGATGGAAATAACATTGTAACGCTTGGATCTGGGTTTAGTCAAATTTATGGAGTTGCCATACAGCCAGATGGAAAAATTCTAATTGCGGATCTCAATTATCAAGTTATAAAACGCATGGATGCTGATGGAACAAATATAGAAACACTACTGTCTGAGGTTTATCCTTTATCAATTGGCTTACAATCCGATGGAAAAATTTTATTTACAGCTAATACTATTAATGGAATAAAGCGTTTTGCAGAAGCAGGTGCGAGTGTTTCTAACCGTGTAGCAGTAACAATTGCTAGTCTAGCTCCAACTGGTTTAACAACACAGATATATACAGGAGATGATAAAACATTGGCCAATTTATCAGTAACGGGCACAACAATTAAATGGTACGATGCTGCTACAAACGGTTCTCTTTTACCAAATACAACTGCTTTAGTAGATAATACAATTTATTACGCAAGTAATACAACTGCTTGTGATGAAAGTATTTTACGATTAGCGGTAACAGTTAAACGTATTTCAGATAATATACAAACAATTACTTCTTGTGCAGTATCAACAACAGTAGCAGATTTAGTAGCAACACCTAGTATAGGAGTAACTGCACAATGGTTTACTGCCAGTTCTGGCGGAACAGCAATGTTACCTACCGATGTTTTAACAGCAGGAACTTATTATGTAGAACAACCTAGCGTAGAAAGTATTGAAACGCTTGGGACTGGTTTTAATACTCCTTATGGGGTTGCTTTACAATCCGATGGAAAAATTCTAATTGCAGATAATGATAATAGTTTAATTAAGCGCATGAACGCTGATGGAACAAATATTGAGATATTAGGATCTGGATTTTCTGCTCCTTCTGGAGTTGCTGTACAAACTGATGGAAAAATTTTAATTGCAGATTGGGGCAATGATTTAATATACCGCATGGATGCTGATGGAACAAATATTGAAACTTTAGGGTCTGGGTTTTCTCCTTTTGGAGTTGCTGTACAAACTGATGGTAAAATTATAATTGCGGATGCTGGCAATAATGCCATAAAACGAATGGACGCAGATGGAACAAATATTGTAAGTCTTGGTTCTGGATTTAGGTTTCCTTCTAAGGTTACCGTACAATCCGATGGTAAAATTCTAATCGCGGATGCTGGTAATTATGCAATAAAACGCATGGATGCAGATGGAACAAATATTGAAACTTTAGGGTCTGGGGTTACTCCTTATGGAGTTGTAGTGCAATCTGATGGTAAGATTTTAATTGCAGATAGGGGTAATGATTTAATATACCGCATGGATGCTGATGGAGCAAATATTGAAATTTTGGGTTCTGGGTTTGTAGACCCTGCACAGGTTCTAATACAACCCGATGGTAAAATTATAATTGCAGATTCTGGTAATAATACAATAAAACGTTTAACAGAAGCGAGTGTTTCTAACCGTGTAGCTGTAATTATTTCTAGCCCAGTTCCAACTGGTTTAGCAACTCAGGTATATACTGGTGATGATAAGACATTAGCAGATTTAAATATTACAGGCACAACTATTAAATGGTATGATGCTGCTATAGATGGTTCTCTTTTGCCGAATACAACGACTTTAGTAAATACTACAGTTTATTATGCAAGCAATACAACAGCTTGTGGAGAAAGTACCTTACGATTAGCAGTAACCGTTAAACGTATTTCAGATAATACACAAATCATTGCTTCTTGCCCAGCAACAGTAGCCGATTTAGCAGCAACACCAAGTATAGGAGCAAGTATACAATGGTTTACCGCCAGTTCTGGAGGTACAGCAAAGTTAGGTACCGATGATTTAACAAGTGGGACATATTGTGTACAACAACAAACACCAGAAAGTATAGAAACGCTTGGATCTGGTTTTAATGCTCCTATTGGAGTTGCAGTGCAATCTGATGGTAAAATTATAATTGCGGATGCTAATAACAATGGCATAAAGCGTATGGATATAGATGGGGCAAATATAGAAACTTTAGGATCTGGGTTTAGTACACCTATTGATGTTGCCGTACAATCTGATGGTAAAATTATAATTCTAGAATATTATAATAATGCAGTAAAACGCATGGATGCTGATGGTACAAACATTGTAGCTTTAGGGTCGGGCTTTTTAAACCCTTATGGAGTTGCTGTACAATCTGATGGTAAGATTATAATTGCGGATTCAGGTAATAATGCAATAAAGCGCATGGATGCTGATGGAACAAATATTGTAACCTTAGGTACAGGTTTTTTAAATCCTGTTGGAGTTTCTGTTCAACCAGATGGTAAAATTATAATTGCAGATAATGGTAATGATGCAGTAAAACGCATGGATGCGGATGGTAGTAATATAGTAACCTTAGGTACAGGTTTTTTAAATCCTATTGGAGTTTCTGTTCAACCAGATGGTAAAATTATAATTGCAGATAATGGTAATGATGCAGTAAAACGCATGGATGCTGATGGATCAAATATTGAAATTTTAGGATCTGGATTTTCGAGTCCATATAAAGTTGCAATACAATCTGATGGTGATATTCTAATTTCAGATTTAGGAAATAATGCCATAAAACGTTATACAAATACAATTGTTTCTAACCGTGTCGTGGTACCAGTTTTAGTTACTAATTTGGCACCTACCGGTTTAACAACGCAGGTATATACAGGAGGTGATAAAACAATAGCAAGTTTAACTGTAACAGGTACAACGATTAAATGGTATGATGCTGCTACAGATGGCACGCTATTAGCAAATACGACTACTTTAGTAGATAACACAATTTATTATGCAAGTAATACAGCTGCTTGTGGTGAGAGTATTACACGATTAGCGGTAACAGTAAAACGTGTTTCAGATAATATACAAGCCATTGCTTCTTGCGCAGCAACGGTAAATGATTTAGTAGCAATCCCAAGTTCTGGATCAACTGTACAATGGTTTACCGAAAATTCTGGGGGCATAGCAATGCTAAGTAGTGATGTTTTAACAAGCGGTACATATTATGTAGAACAACAAACACCAGATAGTATCGAAACGTTTGGATCTGGTTTTAATGCTCCTACTGGAATTGCTATACAATCTGATGGTAAAATTTTAATTGCGGATTCTGGTAATAATGTAATAAAGCGTACCAATGCTGATGGTACAAATATTGAAATACTTGGATCTGGATTTAGTAGCCCTTATGGAGTTGCTGTACAATCTGATGGTAAGATTCTAATTGCAGATGTTGGTAATCATACCATAAAACGTATGAATTCGGATGGAACAAGTATTGAAACATTAGGGTCTGGGTTTAGTAGCCCTTATAAAGTTGTCGTACAACCTGATGGTAAAATTCTAATTGCGGATTCAGGTAATTCTGCAATAAAACGTATGGATGCTGATGGAACAAATATTGAAATACTTGGATCTGGATTTAGTACCCCTTATGGAGTTGCCGTACAATCTGATGGTAAAATTTTAATTGCAGATTCAGGTAATTCTGCAATAAAACGTATGAATGCTGATGGAACAAATATTGAAATACTAGGGTCTGGGTTTAATAGTCCTCTTGCCGTTTACCAACAAGTTGGTGGTAAAATTCTAATTGCGGATTCAAGTAATTCTGAAATAAAACGTATGGATGCTGATGGCACAAATATCCAAACATTAGTGTCTAATATTTCTTCTTTGAGTCTTTCAGTACAATCTAATGGTAAAATACTAATTGCGGAGCCAGCGGGTAATTCCGTAAAGCTATTTACAGAAGCTGGTATTTCTAACCGTGTAGCGGTAACGGCTTCAATTACTAGTATAGCGCCCACAGGTTTAGCAACACAGATATATACAGGAGATGATAAAACATTAGCTAGTTTAACAGTAATAGGTTCTACCATTAAATGGTATAATGCTGCTACAGATGGCACGCTATTAGCAAACACAACTACTTTAGTAGATAATACAATTTATTATGCAAGCAATACAGCTGCTTGTAGCGAAAGTATTACACGATTAGCAGTAACTGTAAACCGTATTTCAGACAATTTACAAACCATTGTTTCTTGCCCAACAACAGTAGCAAATTTATTAGCAACACCAAGCACGGGAGCTACTGCACAGTGGTTTGCAGCTAGTTCTGGAGGTATAGCAATGTCAAACACAGATGTTTTGACAAGCGGTACGTTTTATGTAGAACAACAAACACCAGAAAGTATTAAAACGCTTGGGTCTGGTTTTCATCTTCCTAATTCAGTTGCCATACAATCCGATGGTAAAATTCTAATTGCGGATGGAGGTAATAGTGCTATAAAACTTATGGATGCTGATGGTACAAATGTTGTAACTTTAGTATCTGGGGTTACTCCTTTTGAGATTGTCATACAATCCGATGGAAAAATTTTAATTGCTGAACCAGGTCAGGATGCCATAAAACGTATGGATACTGATGGGACAAATATTGAAACCCTAGGTTCTGGATTTTCGAATGTTAATGGAATTGCACTACAATCTGATGGGAAAATTCTAATTGCTGATACCTTTAATTCTGCCATAAAGCGCATGGATGCTGATGGAACAAATATTGTTACTTTAGGGTCTGGGTTTAGTTATCCTTTTGGGGTTGCCGTACAATCCGACGGTAAAATTCTAATTGCTGATACCTTTAATTCTGCCATAAAGCGCATGGATGCTGATGGAACAAATATTGAAATTTTAGGGTCTGGGTTTTCTCCTCATGGAGTTTCCGTTCAACCTGATGGTAAAATTCTTATTGCTGATTCAGGTAATAATGCTATAAAACGTATGGATACAGATGGAACAAATATTGAAACACTTGTGTCTGGGCTTAAAAGCCCTTATGGGGTTGCCGTAAAACCTGATGGTGAAATTATAATAGTAGATAGGCAAAATAATGCAATAAAAAGTTATACTGATGCAATTGTTTCTAACCGTGTAGCGGTAATAAACTCTAGTTTGGCACCTACTGGTTTAACGGTACAGGTATATACAGGAGATGATAAAACAATAGCGAATTTAACTGTAACAGGTACAACTATTAAATGGTATGATGCTGCTACGGATGGGAATCTATTACCAAACACAACTACTTTAGTAGATAATACAATTTATTATGCAAGTAATACAACTGCTTGTGGAGAAAGCACGTCACGATTAGCGGTAACAGTAAATCGTATTTCAGAAAATACACAAACCATTGCTTCTTGCGTAGCAACAGTAGCCGATTTAGTAGCGACACCCAGCATAGGAGTAACCGCAGAATGGTTTACTAATAATTCTGGAGGATTGGCTCTGTTAAATACCGATGTTTTAACAAATGGTAGTTATTTTTTAGAAGAACCTATTACCACAGAGGTTTTTGAGACACTTCTGTCTGGGCTTAACAACCCTTATGGAGTTGCTGTGCAATCTGATGATAAGATTTTAATTGTTGATACGAATAATAATGTAATTAAGCGTATGGATGCTGATGGAACAAATATTGAAACACTTGGACCAGTATTTAATCAGCCCCGTGGAGTTGCCGTACAATCTGATGGTAAAATTTTAATTGCGGATTATAGTAATAATGCCATAAAACGAATGGATGCAGATGGAACAAATATTGAAACACTTAACTCTAGTTTTTTTGGGCCTACTGGAGTTGCTGTACAATCTAATGGTAAAATTATAATTGCAGATTCATTTAATAATGCCATAAAGTGTATGGATGCTGATGGAGGTAATATAAAAACGTTAGGATCTGGATTTGCTAACCCTTATGGAGTTGCCGTAGAACCTGATGGTAAAATTCTAATTTCGGATACTTTTAATGGCGCCATAAAGCGTATGAATTCTGATGGAACTAATATTGAAATTTTAGGCTCTGGGTTTTCTTTCCCTTCAGGAGTTGCTGTACAATCTGATGGTAAAATTTTAATTGCAGATACAGGTAATAATGCTATAAAACGTATGGATGCTGATGGAACTAATGTTGAAACGCTAAGGTCTGGAGGCTCTGATTTACGTGGTGTCTCTATACAATCCGATGGGAAGATTATAATTGCAGATGTGGGTAATGACGAAATTAATCGATTTACAGAAGCAATTTCTTCTAATCGCGTAGAAGTAGCGGTTTTCCTTGGTTCTGAAATAAATCTTGAAGGAAATGCAACGTCTATCGTTTCTGGTGATGCTACACCTTCAATTTTGGATGCCACAGATTTTGGTGATTCCGCTAGTAATGTCTCTATTGTTAAAACCTATACAATTCAAAATACAAGTGCTACTCTACTTACTATAAATAGTATTGTAAGTAGTGGTACAGATGCAGCAGATTTTGTTGTTGGTGGTGTTACTTTACCAGCAACCATAGCTACTGGTGCAAGTAGTACATTTACAGTTACATTTAACTCAGTTTCATCAGGAGAAAAAACAGCTACAATAACTATAGATAATGATGATTGCGATGAGGGGGTTTATACTTTTGCAGTTAAAAGTAGAATTGTGCCTAGTTGGACAGGAGCTGTAAGTAGTGATTGGAATATAGCAGGAAATTGGAATAATAATGTTGTTCCATTGGCCTCTGTTAATGTTACAATAACGGATATGGCAACAACACCAGATATTACTTCATCAATAGAAATAAACGATTTAACGATACAAGCTTCCTCAGCATTTAATATTTCTGGAAGTGGTTCTGTAAAAGTTGAAGGTAATTTAAATACAGCTGAAACTATAACAATGAAATCAGATGTTACTAACAGTAGTGTTCTATTTGTACAAGGAACTTCTAATGGTCAAGTAAGTTACCAAAGAGCTGGTTTATTAGCCAATAAATGGAGTTTGGTTACTGCTCCTGTTACTGGACAAAGTGTAAAAGATTTTGTAGAAGACGCAGCTAATGAGATTAGAGTAAATACAACTGTAACACCTAATAGGTATGCCGTTGGTTATTATGATGATGCGCAAGTATCAGGTTCTAAATGGGTATATTATACGGTAACAGATTTAGCATCGAATACAATTTCTTTTGAAGAAGGAAAAAGTTATATTATTTCTAGAAAAACTGATGGTGTTGTTACTTTTACAGGTACATTAACAACAAATGATGTAGATAAAACTGTTGTAGCTTCTCAATGGACTGCTGTAGGAAATCCTTACACAACATTTTTTCCTGTTAACAAAAATAGCGACAATAATTTTATTAATGACAATTTAAACAATTTTGACCCATTAAATACTGCTATTTATAGTTGGGATAATACCCAAAATAAATATGTAGCAGTTTCACTTTTAAATACTGCCAAATCTTTACCACCAGGACAGGGGTTTTTTGTAAAAACAGATTCAGGTATTACTTCTATAGTTTTTAATCAGGATAAAAGACAAATACAACCAGTAACAGGTACAAATACATTTGGTAGAGATTCAGAGACTATAATTAATCTTAAATTAAAAGCAGCTAGAAACAATGTAAGTGTAACTACAGATCTTAACTATTTTTCTGCAGCTACTAAAGGGTTAGACCCTGGTTATGATGTTGGAAATTATGGTGCAACTTCTTTTGATTTGTATACCAAATTGTTAGAAGGCTATGAGAATGAGAATTTTACAATTCAATCTTTGCCAAATTCTAATTATGATCAAATGATTGTTTCGGTTGGTTTAAAAGCAAGTGCAGGAAGTGTAGTTGCTTTTTCTATGGAAGCTTTGAATTTACCAGCAGATATAGAAGTGTTTTTAGAAGACAAGCAAACGAATGAACTGGTGAGATTAGATCTTGCTAACACAGAACATAGTATTTATGTAACTGAAGAGATTAATGGTATTGGTCGTTTTTACTTACATACACAATCTAAATCTTTAAATATAGAAGGTACAGATCTAGGTAATAATATTAGAATCTACACTTCAAAAAAGGATAACTTACGTATTGAAGGTTTGACAGTAGCACCAGGCAACACATCTATAAAAATGTATACTCTTTTAGGAAAAGAAGTCCTTAAAACAGTTTTCGAAACTAAGGTTATAAATGATGTTGATATTCCGGTTTTAAGTGCTGGAGTTTATTTAGTTCAGTTAACAAACAGCAATGGGAAAGTGCGTAAAAAAATTGTTTTAAATTAATTTAAAAATATTAAAAAATGAAAAATTCAAAAACTACTTCAGAAGATATTTCTCGTAAACAAGCAATACAAAAAATAGGAAATTATGGTAAATATGCTGCGTTAACAGCTTTAGGAACGTATTTGATATTGAATCCACAAAAAGCACAAGCATTTTCAGGTCCTGAAGCACCTAATGGGTTTTAATAGTTATATTATAAAGATTAGTTCAAGTAGTGGAATTCTAAAGAAAATTATCAAAATTTAAAGAGTAGTTAATTTTGTAACGTTTCAATTCGTATTAATAATGTTATTTATTAATAACATGTTTTATTCTTTTGGTTGATTACTTTATTTACTTTTAGTTAAAAATATTTTTTCGGATTGTATAAACAGGTATAACTACATTTAAATTGAAATTTATTTAGAATAATTATAAATAAGATTGTAAGCTTAAGATAAAAGTTAAAATATATGAGTCATAAATAGCAAAAACCCTAAATTTGCATGATTTTTTTAGATAACTAAAATTCCAAATTTACTATGTCAAAAGACATTCGTATTAAAAAAGGCTTAGACATTAAGCTTGTTGGTATTGCCGAAAAAACTACTAAAGATGTATCTTTAAGTAGTGTTTATGCAATTAAACCAGAAGATTTTCATGGAATTACACCTAAACTTGTAGCCAAAGAAGGCGCTAAGGTAAAAGCAGGAGACACTCTTTTTTATTCAAAAAGTGACGAACGCATTTTATTTCCTAGCCCTGTTTCTGGAGAAGTTGTAGAGGTAATTCGTGGAGCAAGAAGAAAAGTATTAGCAGTTAAAATTTCTGCAGATTCAACACAAGAGTATAAAGATTTCGGTACTAAAGATGCAGCAAAAATGTCTGCAGAAGAAGTTAAGAATCATTTATTTGCTTCAGGTTGTTGGCCATTTGTAAAACAACGTCCTTATGATGTTGTTGCAAATCCAAATCAAGCACCTAAAGCTATTTTTGTTTCTGCATATGCAAGCGCACCTTTAGCAGCGGATTTAGATTTTACTTTAGCGGGTAAAGAAGCCGAATTGCAAGCAGCAATTACAGCAATTTCTAAACTAACCGAAGGTAAAACACATGTTTCTGTAGGCGTAAATTCTAATTCACCTTTATCAAAATTAAAAGGAATAGAATTGCATAAAGTTTCTGGGCCACACCCTTCTGGGAATGTGAGTACTCAAATTGCAAACATAGATCCTATTAACAAAGGTGAGGTTGTTTGGGTTTTAACACCGCAAGATTTAGTTGTTATTGGCGAGTTACTTTTAACAGGTAAGTTTAATGCAACAAGAACTGTTGCATTAACAGGTTCTAAGTTTAGTAAGCCACAATATATTAATGCAATTGCAGGAGCAGCTATTTCTGATGTTACTGTAAGTAATTTAGAAAATGATAACACAAGAATCATAAGTGGAAACGTACTTTCTGGAAAGCAAGTAAAAGAAGATGAATTTTTAGGTTATTACGATAATCAAATAACTGCAATTCCTGAAGGAGATGATTATGAGTTATTTGGATGGAATAAGCCAATTTTTAATAAAGTTTCAACTTCTAGAGCATTTACTTTTTCTTGGTTAACGCCAAAGAAAAAATATGATTTAAATACAAATACAAACGGAGAACATAGAGCATTTGTTGTTACAGGTTCTTATGAAGATGTTTTTCCTTTAGATATTTATCCAATGCAATTGTTAAAAGCATTTATGTATAAAGATTTAGATGAGATGGAAGCTTTAGGAGGTTACGAAGTAGCTCCAGAAGATTTTGCACTAACAGAATTTATTTGTGTATCTAAACAACCTCACCAGAAAATAATACGTGAAGGTTTAGATTTAATGAGAGAAGAATTAGGATAAGATTATGGGCTTAAAACAAAATTTACATAATTTAAAAGAGAAATATAAAGGTACTAAAATGGCTCCTGCGTTTAACGCAATCCATACCTTTTTATATTTACCAAATGAAGTTACTCACGGAGGAACTCATATAAAAGCAGCAGACGATTTAAAGCGTACCATGAATACGGTAATTATGGCTTTAGTTCCTTGTTTGATTTTTGGAATGTTTAATGCAGGTTTTCAACATAACGTTGCAGTAAATGGTAATTTTACTTCTGGAATGTCTTTCTTTAGTGGAGAGTTTTGGAACTTAGGAAATTTATTAATTGGTGCAGCTAAAATACTACCATTAGTAATTGTTTCTTATGGTATTGGTCTTTTAGTCGAATTTATTTTCGCGGTAATAAAAGGTCATGAAGTTGAAGAAGGGTACTTAGTAACAGGAATGTTAGTTCCATTAATTGTACCTATTGATACACCATTATGGATGTTGGCAGTTGCAGTAGTTTTTGGAGTTGTAATAGGTAAAGAAGTTTTTGGAGGAACAGGTATGAATATCTTAAATCCTGCTTTAACTATTAGAGCCTTTTTATTCTTTGCATATCCAACGTGGATGTCTGGAGATAAAGTTTGGGTAACAGGAGCAGTAGAAACAACAGGAACAGCAGATGCTATTTCTGGAGAAACTGTTTTAGGAAGTTTAGCTCAAGGTAAAGAAATAGCATATTCTGCATGGGATATGTTTGCAGGTTTTATTCCTGGTTCTGTTGGAGAAACTTCTACATTATTAATTGTATTAGGAGCTCTTTTCTTAATCTTCTCAAAAATTGGAAGTTGGAGAATCATGCTAAGTTCTGCATTAGGAGCATTAGTCATGGGTTTAATATTTAATCAAATTGCAGATGCAGGTATTATTGCAGAAAGCAGTAAGTTTTATAGTTTAATGAATACACCTTTTTGGCATCACTTATTAATTGGTGGTTTTGCTTTTGGAGCAGTATTTATGGCTACAGATCCTGTAACGGCATCACAAACTAATAAAGGAAAATGGATTTACGGTTTCTTAATTGGGTTTATCTCAATAATGATACGTGTATTTAATCCTGCATATCCAGAAGGAGTAATGTTAGCAATTTTGTTAATGAATGTATTTGCGCCTACAATAGACCATTATGTGGTTCAAGGAAATGTAAATAGAAGAAAGAAACGTTTAAAAGCCAAAACTGCCTAGTTATGTCTAAAAAAACAGATAGTAATTCATATACATTATTATTCGCCACAGGAATGGTGATAATAGTAGGAGCGATACTAGCGTTTTTCGCATCAGCGTTGAAACCAACAATTGATGAGAACAAACGTATAGAAAAGCAACAAAATATATTATACGCAATGGGCGTAAACGAAAACGATGAAACTAGTGCAATCTTTGTTTCTAAAGAAAAAGTAGCAACTGAGTTTTCGAAATATATTACAAAACAATTGGTTATTCAAGGAACAAAAGTTTCTGAAGATTCAAAGGCATATTTGATTGATCTTAAAAAAGAGCAAACTTTAGCAAAAGAAGGAAAAGTTAGAAGATTGCCTTTATTTGTTGGTGAAAAAGATGGTAAAATATTTTACATAGCACCAATTAGAGGTAAAGGTCTTTGGGATGCTGTTTGGGGTTATGTTGCTATGGATGCAAACATGATTGTACAAGGAGCATATTTTGATCATAAAGGAGAAACTGCTGGTTTAGGTGCAAACATTAAACAGCGTTACTTTATGGATGATTTTATTGGGGAGCACTTATTAAAAGATGGAAGTTTCAAAGGAATTGCAATTTCTAAATCTAATAACGATCCAAAGAACGAAGATAAAACAGATAACGAAGTAGATGCAATTGCCGGTGCAACAATTACTGGTGATGGAGTTTCAGCAATGATTAAATCTGAGCTGAAAAAATACGTATCTTACTTTAACACTTTAAAAACAAATTAATATGGGACTTTTATCAAAAAAAGACGCAGCATTAATCACAGATCCATTTGCAGATAATAACCCAATTACCATTCAGGTATTAGGTATTTGTTCAGCATTAGCAATTACAGCAGAATTAAAAGCTTCTATTGTAATGGCAGTTTCTGTATTGTTTGTGTTAGGTTTAGGAAATGTTGTAATCTCTTTAATGAGAAACATTATTCCTTCAAAAATTAGAATTATAGTACAGTTAATAGTTGTTGCAACATTAGTAATTATTGTTGATTTAGTACTGAAAGCTTTTCAGTATGAATTAAGTAAAACTTTAGGAGCTTTTATTGGGTTAATTATTACAAACTGTATTATTATGGGACGTTTTGAAGCTTTTGCTTTAGCAAACGGGCCTTGGAAATCGTTTTTAGACGGAATAGGAAATGCAGTAGGTTATGGAGTTATCTTAATCATTGTAGGTTTCTTTAGAGAGTTATTAGGTTCTGGTACTTTATTAGGATTTAAAGTGTTAGGAGATCCTATTGAAAAGACTGGTTTATATGCAATTGGATACGAAAATAACGGATTTATGTTATTAGCTCCAATGGCATTAATAGTTGTTGGAATTATCATTTGGATTCAACGTAGTAGAAACGAAGCATTAATAGAAGAAAACTAAAATAAATGGAACATTTAGAATTATTTTTCAAATCGATATTTATAGATAACATGGTATTTGCAACCTTCTTAGGAATGTGTTCTTACCTTGCTGTATCTAAAAAAGTAACAACAGCAGTTGGTTTAGGTGCTGCAGTAATCTTTGTATTAGCTGTAACAGTTCCTTTAAACTGGTTATTAGATCAATATATATTACAACCAGGAGCTTTATCTTGGTTAGGTGCTGATTATGCTGAATACGATTTAAGTTTTTTATCATTTATCTTATTTATTGCAACAATTGCAACAATGGTACAATTGGTAGAAATAATTGTTGAGAAGTTTTCACCTTCTTTATACAATTCATTGGGTATTTTCTTACCATTAATAGCAGTAAACTGTGCAATTTTAGGAGGGTCTTTGTTTATGCAATCTCGTGAGATTGCTACTTTAGGATTAGCAACAACGTATGGTATTGGTTCTGGAATAGGATGGTTTTTAGCAATTTTAGCTATTGCTGCTATTCGTGAAAAAATTAGATACTCTAATATACCTGCACCATTAAGAGGATTAGGAATTACATTTATTGTAACAGGTTTAATGGCTATTGGGTTTATGAGTTTTGGTGGTATGTTAACAGGTGGTGATGAAGAAGCTAAAGAAGCTCCAAAAACAGAAGCTGTTAAAGAAATTAAAGCTAAAGAAATGGAAAAAAAAGAATTAGCTAACAACACTAAAGAAATTATAGAATAATGATATTAGCGACAAGTACATTAGGAACCATTGTAGCTACAGTAGTTGCATTCTTAGTAATAACTTTGTTATTAGTTGCATTGTTATTATTTGTAAAACAAAAGTTATCTCCGTCTGGTCCTGTAAAGATTACCATTAATGGAGAAAGAACAATAGAGGTTGCTTCAGGAGGATCTTTATTAACTACTTTAGGAAACGAAAAGATATTCTTACCATCTGCATGTGGTGGTGGTGGAACATGTATTCAGTGTGAATGCCATGTAAATGAAGGTGGTGGAGAAGCTTTACCAACAGAAATACCTCACTTTACACGTAAAGAATTGGCACATGGTGTACGTTTATCATGTCAGGTAAAGGTAAAACAAGATATGGATATTTCTATTCCAGAAGAAATTTTTGGAATCAAGAAATGGGATGCAGTTGTTGTAAGAAATTATAACGTAGCAACTTTTATTAAAGAGTTTGTTGTTGAAATTCCAGAAGATATGGGGTACAAAGCAGGTGGATATATTCAAATTGAAATTCCTGCTTGTGAAGTAAACTATGCTGATATGGATATTACAGCACATCCAGAAGAACACGATACGCCAGACAAATTTGAAGGTGAATGGGATAAGTTTAACTTAAGACCCTTAGTGATGAAAAATGCTGAAACTGTAGAAAGAGCATATTCTATGGCTTCTTACCCTGCAGAAGGTAGAGAAATTATGTTAAATGTACGTATTGCAACACCTCCTTTTGATAGGGCTAAAGGTGGCTGGATGGATGTAAATCCTGGTATTGCGTCTTCATATATCTTTAACTTAAAGAAAGGAGATAAATGTGTTATTTCTGGGCCTTACGGAGAATTCTTCATTAACGAATCTGATGCTGAAATGTTATATGTTGGTGGTGGAGCAGGTATGGCTCCAATGCGATCTCACTTATATCATTTATTCAGAACATTAAAGACAGGTAGAAAAGTAACGTATTGGTATGGAGGTCGTTCTAAAGCAGAATTATTCTATATAGAACATTTTAGAGCATTGGAAAAAGATTTTCCAAACTTTAAATTCTATATTGCTTTATCTGATCCTACAGAAGCAGATAATTGGACAAAGAAAAAAGATATTCGTGATGAAGCAGGAGATGGTTTTGTAGGGTTTATACATAATTGTGTAATCGAAAACTATTTGAATCATCATGATTCACCAGAAGATTTAGAATTGTATTTCTGTGGACCACCATTAATGAACAATGCAGTTCAGAAAATGGGAGAAGATTTTGGTCTTGCTGATGAAAACATACGTTTTGATGATTTTGGAGGATAAGAAACTTTAGACTATATAATATATTAAAAAACCAACATTTATGTTGGTTTTTTTTGTTTTAAATTTATAGCTATGAAACTATTTTATTTTTTACTATTAATGGTGATAGCACCTATTTCGTTTTTTTCTCAAGAATTTAAAGATTCAACTCTAGTAAATCTTCATATAAACCTTAAAGATGCTTCTGATGTACATCAAAAAATTGCTGCTTTACTTAAGATGGGTGATTATCAAATTGAAAGAGAATTCAATACAGCAGAAAATTTTTTTAACCAAGCTAAAATAATAATTGATGCATGTAATGATAATCATGAAAATGACCTTGCATTTATTTATACAAAACTAGGAGTTGTAAATAGGAGAAAAGGGAATTATGGAGAAGCTCTCACTTATTATTTTAAAGCTACAAGAATTTATGAAAAACTTAAGGATACATCTAGTTTAGCTGGTGTAATACACAATACAGCCTTGTTATATAGGTTTCAAGGAGAAGATAGAAAAGCAATATCTGGTTATAAGAAATCTTTAAGTTATAGTCTTAAAACAAAGGATACTCATAGTATAGCCGTTGCGTATAACATGCTAGGTGTTTCTTATAGAAAATTAAATATTATAGATTCTGCCTTAATTGGTTATGAAAAAGCTAAATATCTATTTTCATTGTTAAATAAAGAAGAAGATATAAGGGGGGTAGATAATAATTTGGCAACACTTTATAGTGTTCAAAAAAAATATGATAAATCGTTACCAATAAAACTTAATAATTTAGCCTATTATAAAAAAATAGGGAATATGGCTTCAATATCAACTACTTATTTTAATGTTGGAACGGATTATAGGAGTCTAAAAAAATACAAAATTTCTTTAAAGTATATGGATTCATCATTAAACATAGCTTTAAAGGAAGGTTTTAAAGAAAGGATTTCTAAAGCATATCTTAGAAAGAGTGGTATTTATAGAAAGATGAATGATTTTGAAAATGCATATAATAACTATAGGTATTTTAACAGATATTCAGATTCTATTTTCGAAATGCAGAGCATTAAAAAAAATAAAGAATTAGAATTAAAATATGAATTTGAAAAAGAAAAAAAGGAATTTGAAATAAAGGCTTCAGATGAAAAATCAAAGAATAAGTTATATATTCTGTTATTAATTAATTTATTATTCTTAGGTATTCTTACTTCATTTTTTATGAGAAGAAATTACAAAGGAAAGATAAAATACGTTGCAACTAAACTAGAAAGAGAAAAGCTTAGAAAAGAATTATTAAATCAAAAAATTAAGGTTTCTGAATTCGAGATGAAATGGTTAGTTGCTGATAATAAAATGCGTTTAACATATTTAGAAGAATTTTATGAAGCTCTACAAATAGATTTTA
>CAJQQH010000068.1 GCA_905480405.1 uncultured Polaribacter sp.
AGAAAAATTTTATTAATAATTACTGCATTAATGTTAGGTATGTCTAACTCCATCAACAATGAAGATAAATCCATTTTTGAAAAAAAACATCGAATTGAACAGCAAGACAAAAGGAATTAATCTGTTTTAAAACTCTTTAACCAAAATTAACCTTCGTTAACAATCGTTAACTATTTTTTTTTGCACTACTAACTATTTTTGTATCAAAGAATAATATTGTTCTTTTTAAAATTTTTAAAAACATGAAAATAACAAAAAAAAATATTTAGTAATCGCATTAACTCTTTGTATAGTCCAAATTTATGGACAAAGAATAAGAATGAAATCTAGGGCAAGTAAACCAATACCTATTGAACTGAACGAAGTTCATGAAATGGTGAAAAATTTAGCAGATTCAATTGCTGTAAATTATACAGATGCTAAAAAAGCTCCTTTTCTAAAAGAAAAATTATTAACTGAATTAAAAGATGGAAATTTTAATCAATTTACTAAAAAGCAAGCATCCGCTAGTCATCTTTCTAAAGTTTTAAGAACATGGAGCAATGACAATCATTTTAATATTTTATTAGCAGGACAAAGAAAAAAGATGCCTAGGTCATATAATCATTTTTCGGATCAAAATTATTTCTTTGAAAAAATGGAACGTCTAAATGGTAATATTGCTTACATAAAATTCGATCGTTTTATTCCTCCAGAAAATGCAGGAAGCTTAGTCACATCTGCAATGCTTTTTGCAGCAAACTCAAATGCTGTAATTATTGATTTACGAGATAACATGGGTGGTTCTCCACAAACGGTTGCTATGTTGGCTGGCTTTTTTCTAAAAAAACCTACATTAATAAATATTAATGATACGCGAGCAACAGGTGTTAAACAGGAAACTTGGTCAGTAGAAACTGATGTGATAATTAACTCGACTAATCAGAAGATTACCACTGCCGATTTAGAAAAACTTAAAGATTTACCAATTTATATTTTAACGAGTGATTACACTTATTCTGCAGCAGAAATGTTTAGCTCTTCTTTGCAAGGTCATAAACGAGCTAAAGTAATTGGCGAAAAAACTGGTGGAGGTGGACATGGAATCCGTCCTTTTAAAATTGCACAAGGTTTTACAGCCTTCGTCCCTTTTAATAGCCATTATCATCCTATAACAAAAAAAGGATGGGAAGTTGTTGGGATTCAACCAGACATTCCATGTGTAGCTTCTGATGCTTTACGAGTTGCACAAATTAGTATATTAAAAGAATTACAAAAAAAACCAAAACACGATTCGAAAATTACTGACTACCTAAAAGAATTAGAACATTAAACTAAAGAGGTTTCTATTAAAATTAAAAAAATATGATTAAAAGTTCAATTAAAATAATGACTGTATTATTTACTTCATCTATGTTATTAACATCTTGTTATTCTTATACAAATGTTGTAGGAGAAGGAGCTCAAGGAAATTCTCAAACAACAGAATGGAATCATTATATTGGAGGTGGTTTAATTACTGTTGGAGTCTCTGATTCTAAACAAATGGCAAATGGTGCGAAAAATTATACGGTTCAAACAAGACAGACATTTTTAAATGGCTTACTTGCTTCTTTGACTTGTGGAATTTATACTCCATCTACAACTACTGTTACTAAATAATTAATAAATTAAAAAAAAGGTAATTATTGAATGGCCTTTTTTTTGAGTAACCTGAAAATGAAAAAAATAATATTTTACATATCATGTATTTTATGCTTAATTTTAATTATTAATATATTTAAAATATTAACAAACAACTTAGATAAACTGAATGAATACGGTTTTGGATATTTAGTTGGGAAAATCACACTTTTTGTATTTTTTTTAGTTTTAGCAATTTTAACAAAAAAAGTAACTTAATTATCTACTGTTAAAAAAAACGTGAAACGAACTTCTCAATTTTTAAATTAAATTAAGTAACTTTTCTATTTTAACGATTGTTGTTTTTACTTTTACTAAATAAAATGTAACTTTAACCTTTAAAAACGAACTAGTTACTCATTTTCGCTTTTAATTTTGTTAATAAACCTATAAGTTTAAGAGAATTTAAAATATAACAATATGAAAACAAATAACACTTTCGCAGCAAACAAACCCGTACTTAGTGTACTAACTTTATTTTTTGCAATTTTCTTATTTACAAACTCTTTTCAAGCTCAAAGTATTACCGTTAAAGGAGTTGTAAAAGGTAAAACCACTTATGAAACAGAACTATTAGATGGTGCTAATATTTATTTAAAAGGTACAACAGTTGCAACAGCATCTAACAAAAAAGGAGCATTTACTTTTCCTGAAGAGTTAAAAATTGGAGACGTTTTAGTATTTTCTTATTTAGGCTATGTAAAAAAGAGAGTTACAATAAAAAAGAATTCTACTTTTATAAATGTTGTTTTAGAGGAAGATGATAACCAAATGTTAGGCGCTTTAAATAGTAGTAAACGTTTTAAATCTAAACGTAAAAAACAATAACTAACAGATGCAAAAAGGCCTTTTTATACTTCTACTTTTTGTAAACACTTGTTTTGCACAACAATCTGACTTTAAATATATAGATTTTACTAGAGCAGATTTAATTGCTAAATCTTATAAGAGTAAAAAAAATTAGACCTTAATAAAATAACTTTTTCACTTACAGAAAATTTAAAAACAGATGTAGAAAAATTAAGGGTTATTTATATGTGGATTTGCCACAACATAGCCAACGACTATCGATTATATGCTCTTAATGATAGAAAAAGAAAACGATTTAAAAATGATTCCATTCGTTTAAACGAATGGAATTCTCGTTTTAAAAAAGTACTTTTTAAAAAACTATTAAAACGAAAAAGAACTATTTGTACAGGTTATGCTTATTTATTAAAAGAAATGTGCAACATTGCAGATATAGAGGCCAAAATTGTAAATGGTTATGCCAGAACTGCAGATATTGATTTTGAAAAATTAGTCTATCCAAACCATACTTGGAATGTTGTTAAACTTAATGAAAAATGGTATTTGTGCGACCCAACTTGGTCTACAGGAACTTCTTATCCAGATGAGAACAAGTTTGTTTTTGACTATAATGATGGTTATTTCTTAACAGAACCTAACATTTTTATTAAAAATCATCTTCCTGTATATCATGACAACAGTCTTTTACATGAAAAAGTTCCTTCATTTAAAGAGTTTTCTGAAATGCCACTTTTATACGGAGAAGCTTATTCGGTTTTAAAAGAACATATTACTCCTAACAAAATGCATCATGAAATTAAACAAAACGAAACGTTTCTTTTTAAATATCAACTAAAGAAAAAAATAGATTTAAATAAAGTAAAATTTATTTTTAGCAGTATAAATGAAAAAACAGTAAAACCAAAAATCACATTGCAAAAAGATATTTTAACTCTACAACACACCTTTAAAAAAAGAGGTTTTTACGATGTGCATCTTTATATAGAAAATAAAATTATGGCTACTTATACTTTTAAAATTTACAAATAAGACCTTATTTCTCCAAAAAAAATGATTTAAAAAACCTCATTTAGAAAAAAAATAAAAAAAATCTAACTAAGGGTGTAATAATTATAAATTTCTAACACTAATTAAAAAAAGACAATTATTGAGCAGCGATTTTTACACAACGTCTATTGTACCCTATTCAGGTATAATTATTAAAATCTGTAGAGCATATACTGATTCTCAGGAAGATTTTGATGATTATTATCAGGAAGTCTGTTTGCAAATTTGGAAAAGTAAAGACCAGTTTAGAGGAGACTCTAAATGGTCTACATGGATATATCGTTTGTCTTTAAACATTTGCTTAACTCTTGTTAGAAAAAAGAAAAAAACACGTCAGTTTTTTAGCAACGATGCTGTCGAAATACAAGATGAAAGCGAAGATGCTTCAGCTTTTACTAACGAGGATTTAAGTTTACTATACGCTGCAATTAAAAAATTATCAGAAATTGACAGAGCTGTAATATTACTCTATTTAGAAGAAAAACCAAATAAAGAAATAGCAGAAATAATAGGAACTACACCAAATAATATTGGTGTACGAATTAACAGAATAAAAGAAAGATTAAAAAAATTATTAGATGGAAAAATCAATTGAATCAATCTGGAAAGAAGGTTTTTTGGAAAAAAATGCTATGATAGCTCCAAAAATCAACAATCTTTACAATAAAAAATCTATCCATATTATAGACAAATTTAAAAGAATGTTTAAAATAAACTTAAACGCTCTGGTAATTTATTCTTTTTTAGTTCTTGTTGGCTCTTTTATTGTAAAAATACCAATAATGGGTATTATGATGTTCATTCTTTTGAATGTATTGGTTTTTGTAAACAAAAAATTATTAAAAGGCTTAGAAAAAATAAACAAAAATGTTAGTAGTTATCAATACTTAAAATCTTTTGATGGTTGGATGCAAGATCAAATTGCAATAAACATGAAAATAGCGGGTTATATGTATCCTTACATTTTTATTGCAATGGTTACTGGTTTTTGGTTTTCTGAACCTTTTAGAGAAACTTTAAATAGAGTTTTTGGCAATTATCAACCAGATATGATGTTTGGACTTCCAATATATTGGATAATTTCTATGCTTGTAATTATAGTAATATTAGCAAAGTTTGGAGGCAGAATCTATCTTTTGGATTTAAATATAGTGTATGGTAGAATCTTAAAAAAATTGGAAGAATTAATTTCTGATATGGAAAATTTAAGAAAAGAATAGTTTTAAAGTGTAATATTTTTAATTTTCTAACACTAACTAAATAAAGAACTAAATTATGAACATACAAAACACCACAGATTTTTTTAAAAATGAATTAAAAAAAGCAACTAACAAAAGAGAAATAAAAGTTTACAAATCATTTATTTCAATTCTTACAAGTATAGAAAATAGAGGTTTTACTGAAGATCAATTATCAATAATTGAAAAAGGAATTAGAAGTTTAGATTTAAAATCGAATCCTAATAATAAGAGAAAATTTTACAGTAAAAAATTAACTATTTTCAAACAATTTTTAAAAGATGAATTCTCATTAATATCTGAAGGTTATTATACAGCTATTGGTATGAGTTTAGGTATGTGTTTTGGAGTAGCATTGGGTACAAATTTTGGTATAACAGGTAACTCTTTAGGATTAGTAATTGGTATGGCAATAGGTTTAGCAATTGGACGTCATAAAGATAAAGAAGCTGAAGAGCAAAATAAAGTTTTAAAAAACAATTCTATAAATTAAAGTTTTGATTAAATAAAACCAAATAATAAGTCAGCTTAAAATCAATAAATTCAAACCTTTCGGTTAACACTGAAAGGTTTTTTCATTTTCTGAACTATTTCTGAACTATTAAAGAGGAAGATTACGCAATTATTGGTAATTTGCAACCACATTCAACTTCTAAAATTAACAAATGCAATTAAAAGATAAAACAGTTTTAATAACAGGTGGCGCATCTGGTATTGGTAAAATAATGGTTCGTTTAGCTTTAGAAAGAAATGCAAAAGTTGTTATTTGGGATATTAACAAAACAGGAATCGATAATACAATAGCAGAATTTTCTATATTAGGTTCAATTACAGGTTTTGTTGTTGATGTTTCTAATGGTAATGAAATACAAGAAGTTGCTAAAAAAGTAAAAAAAGAAATTGGCTTTATTGATGTTTTAATTAATAATGCAGGAATTATTGTTGGTAAATACTTTCATGAACATACAACTTCTGAAATTAACAAAACAATGGATATTAATGCAAATGCACCGATGTTAATTACTAGTGAGTTTTTAAACGATATGTTACAACAAAATTCTGGCCATATCTGTAATATTGCTTCTTCTGGCGGATTAATATCTAACCCCAAAATGTCTGTTTACGTAGCAAGTAAGTGGTCTTTAATTGGATGGTCTGATAGTTTGCGAATTGAAATGAAGCAACTAAAGAAAAATATTAATATAACCACAATAATGCCTTATTATATTAATACAGGGATGTTTGATGGTGTAAAATCTAAAATTCCAATTTTAGAACCAGAAGCAGCATCACTAACGATTATAAAAGCAATAGAAAAAAACAAAAAAATGATAACGATACCAGGATATATGTATCGTTTTGTAAAAATAGGACAAGCCACAATGTCTATTAACTTTTTTGATTGGTTTGCAGGTTCAGCTTTAGGAATTTACAAAACGATGGAAGTATTTACAGGTAGAAAAAAGTAAAAAAATCTCTTTATAAAAAACGCTAAATTCCACAAAAACAATACTTACATTTAAACTACCTTTGCAATAAAAATATTAAATGCAGTTTTCTGAATTTCCTTTCAATAAATCGATCTTAAAAGCAGTTGCCGAAGAACGATTTCATACTCCAACTTTAGTACAAGAAAAAACAATTCCTTTAGTTTTAGCAAACAAAAACGTAATTGTTTCTGCGCAAACAGGTACAGGAAAAACTGCTGCATTTGCATTGCCAATTATTCAGTTGTTATTTGATAAAACAGGTTTAAAAGAAGAGGAAGGTAAAGAGATAAAATCATTAATTATTACGCCTACTCGTGAGTTAGCAATACAGATTGCAGAAAACTTTAAAACCTATAGTAAATACACTAATTTAACAAGTACTGCCATTTATGGAGGTGTTTCTCTTGAACCTCAAAAAGATATTTTAGCAGATGGTGTAGATATTTTAATTGCAACACCAGGTAGGTTAATAGATCTCTACTTACAAGGATTTATCGATTTAAGTCTTATTAAAATATTTGTATTAGATGAAGCAGATTTAATGCTAGATATGGGTTTTATAAACGACGTAAAAAAAATAGACCGTTTATGTCCTAAGAAAAAACAAACCTTACTTTTTTCTGCAACCATACCAGAAAAGATAGATGAGTTAGCAAAAACGATGCTTCAAAAATCTGTTAAGGTAGAAATAAATCCAGAAGAGACTACAGCAAAAAACATTGGGCAATTATTATATTACCTTCCAAAAAAGAATAAAACCGATTTGTGTTTACAATTATTAAGAACCACAATTAATGGAAAAATAATAATTTTTAGACGCACAAAATTAGGTGTAGATAAACTAGAACAAACACTACTTAAAAATGATTATAATGTAGTAAGTATTCATGGTGATAAATCGCAGGCAATTAGAAACAAAGCAATAGAAGATTTTAAAGACAAAAAAGCAACTATTTTAATTGCTACAGATGTTGCAGCTCGTGGAATTGATATTACAAATGTAGATGCTATTATTAATTTTGACATACCAAATGTACCAGAAACGTATGTGCATAGAATTGGTAGAACTGGTAGAGCAGGTAAATCTGGAATAGCGTTTTCATTTTGCTCACCAGATGAAAACGCATACATTAAAACTATAGAGGCTTTAATTGAGAAAAAAATAAAAATTATAGATGATCATCCGTATATAATTAATAAACCGAAGCATAAAAAATTACAACCTAACACGGTTAGTAAAAATAAAAAAGGTAGAAAGTCTGAAAATTCTAAAAAGAATAAAAAACGCTGGTATTAAAATAACATCCCTCTTTATTTTTAAATAAAAATTTATAAATTTAAAAACGTAAAATCATAATCTAAATTTTAAGAGATTCACTTATGAAATGGAAAGGTAGAAGCAAAAGTTCTAATGTAGATGATAGAAGAGGTATGTCTTCTGGTCGTTCTAACAGCAGTGGTGGTTTAGGCAGTTTAAGTCCAATGATAATTGGTTTATTACTAAAATTAATTACTACTAAAAAAGGCTTAATTATAGCAGCAATCGTTTTTGGTGTTATGTACTTTACTGGCAACAATCCTTTAAACTTTTTAACTGGTAATACAAATCAAGTTACCAACACTACAAATTATAAGGGTTCTGCAAAAGAAAATGAATTAGCAGATTTTAGCTCTGTTATTTTAAAAAACACAGAAGAAATCTGGAATGGTCTTTTATCAAATTACAGAGAACCAACGTTAGTTTTATTTACAAATTCTGTTTCTTCCGCTTGTGGCTCTGCTTCTAGTTCTACAGGTCCTTTTTATTGCCCTGCAGATGAAAAACTATATATCGATTTAAGTTTTTTTCAGGAAATGGAAACTCGATTAAATGCTCCTGGAGATTTTGCACAAGCTTATGTTATTGCGCATGAAGTTGGGCATCATATTCAAAATATTACTGGTATAAGTGGTAAAGTACAGAGAATGCGTGGTAAAGTAAGTCAAACCGAATACAATAAATACTCTGTAAAATTAGAATTACAAGCAGATTTTTTAGCAGGTGTTTGGGCGCATCATTCTCAAAAAATGAATCAAATAATGGACAAAGGAGATTTACAAGAAGCGCTAAATGCTGCTTTTGCTATTGGTGATGATCGTTTACAACAACAATCTAGCGGAAGAGTTGTACCAGATTCTTTTACACATGGTACTTCTGCACAAAGAATGAGTTGGTTTACAAAAGGATTTGAAACTGGTGATGTAAATAAAGGAGATACATTTACTGCTTCATCACTTTAATTATAATATTGCATGCATACCATTAGACAAGCTACGATTAATGATGCTAAAAAATTAGCAGAAATTGCAAAAGCTTCTTTTTTAGTGGCGCATGGTCATTCTGCTCCTAAAAAAGATATAGACAACTATGTTGCTAAAAATTTTAAAGAATTAAATTTTCAACAAGAATTAGAAAACTCAAAAAATTTATATTTTTTAATATATTCTGATAATAAAATTGCGGGGTATTCTAAACTTCTTTTAAATTCTACCAATGAGAATGTTTCTATTAAAAGCATTACTCAAATGAGTAGATTGTATTTATTAGAAGAATTTTATGGTTTAAGTTTAGGAAAAGAATTATTCAATTTTAATATTGAATTTTCGAAACAAAATAATCAAAAAGGAATTTGGTTAGCAGTTTGGATTGAAAACCAAAGAGCTATTAAATTTTACATAAAAATGGGTTTCAAAAAAGTCGGAAGTTTTAATTATAAAATATCCGAAACACATTCCAATCCTAATCATATTTTATTTTTAGAATTTTAGTTTTAAACTAAAAAATAATTACAGACACTTATTTTTCTTTACCTACTTTTTTACATTCATAAGTTACTATATAGTTGACTTCATTTTTTTAATAGAAAAAGTAAAAATTCGTTGGACTTAGAAAATTCTGTATCTTACAATCCGTTAATTATAATTTTACAATGGAGAACTTATTAAACTTTTTTGAAACGATGCCCTCGTGGCAGAAATTATTGTGGATTTTTATCTGTATTTCAGCAAATTGGATCGTAGAATTGATCATTCCATTAGTCAAATTTGAGTATAAAAAATGGAAACATGCTGGCGTTAACCTCGTTTTTCTTGCAATGGATTTAAGCATTAATCTAATATTCGGAATTTTAACTTTAGGTATTTTTACTTGGTTATCTACCAATCAAATTGGGTTATTAAATATGATTGACTTACCTATTTGGGCAGAACTACTAATAGCTGTTATGGCTTTAGATTTTACAGCTCAATATTTTGTGCATTATCTTTTACACAAAGTACCTTTTATGTGGCGTTTTCACATGGTACATCACTCAGATACAACGGTAGACGCGACAAGTGCTACAAGACATCATCCGGGAGACTATTTAATGAGAGAAGTTTTTGCTTTAATTGTGATTCTAATTTTTGGAATACCACTAGCCTATTATCTATTTTATAGAATGGTAACAGTGTTTTTCGCGTATTTTACACATGCTAATTTTTACATGCCAAAAACATTAGATAAAATTTTAAGCTTAGTTTTTGTAACACCAAATATGCACAAGTTTCATCATCATTTCGAAATGCCTTGGACAGATACTAATTTTGGAAATATTTTTTCTTTTTGGGATCGATTTTTCGGAACCTTAACCTATGAAGACCCTAAGAAAGTGCAATTTGGATTGGATTTATTAGATAGCACTAAAGATCAAGATATTTTATATCAACTAAAAGTACCTTTTAATAAAGATATTAAACTAACGACGGATAAATGAATCGATTAATTCTATTTTTTTTAGGTATTTCAACGTCAATATTTTGTCAAACAAATACAGAAATACATGTTTTTGATATTTTATTAGATAGTGAGAATTATCTATTAAAAAATGGAAAAAACATTTCTAATAATGAAGGATATGATAGTCAGCCCTATTTTTATGACCTAGAAAAAATTCTTTATGCTTCTAGTAGAAATGGAAATACAGAGATTGTTTTAGCAAATTTAAATTCAGATTCAAAAAAAGCTAACCTAAGGTCAAATACACCAAATGGAGGTGAATATTCTCCTCAAAGAATACCTAATTCAAGCCATTTTTCTGCAGTTCGTTTAGATAATGATGGTTTACAACGTTTTTATAAATACGATAGAAAATCTAAAAAAAACACAGAACTTATTCCTGATTTAAAAGTAGCTTATCCTGCTTGGTTTGATAAAAACACTGTAATTGCTGTCTCAATAGTAAATGACTCTCTAGAACTGTTTATTTGTGATTTAAAAAAGAAAATAAACTTCTCTGTTGCTAAAAATGTTGGTCGTTCTGTTCATAGAATTCCTAATTCTAATTTAATTAGCTTTATCAGTAAAGAAAATAAAGAATATTGGTTAGTTAAATCTCTAAATCCTATTACTAAAGAGATTAAAACAATTACGTCTGTTGGTTTATCTGAAGATGTTACTTGGTTGCCAAATGGAATTTTACTTATATCAAAAGGGAATTCTATTTATCAATTTAACCCAAAAAAAGATAAATATCCAAGCTTATTTTATAGTTTTTCTGATAACAACATTAATAATATTTCTAGAATTGCAGTTAATAAAAATGGAACAAAATTAGCCTTGGTTGCAGAAGTTTCTCCTGAGTCTTTAGCTCAAGAACAATTAGATGGGTATAATAAAAGAGATATTGATGCTTTTTTAAAACCTTATGCAAAAAATGTAAAAGTATATCGTTTTCCTAATAAACTAGATTATGAAGGATTGGATACTATGCGAAATAGATATGATAGCTATTTTAAAAACACAACCGACTTACATTGTAAATTAATTAAACGAATTGTGCACAAAGACCAAGTTATAGATCACGAATTAGTAACTGCAAACGGAAGAACTTTTAAAGCAGTTGCAATTTATAAAATGAAAAACGGTAAAATTGAATCTGTTACTTTTTTATAAACTATTCAAAACGTTTGTTTAAATGATTTTTCAAGAAAAAAACCTGTGCAATAAGCATTAATCCGAATAAGAAAATTGCATATAAAACGGTACTTGAAACCGAAAAATTTTCTAAAATATTTGGTACTTGAATTTTGTTAAAAAACGAAAAATCTAATTCTGGTATTGTAAATAAGCTCTTCTTTTGAGATTTAAAAGGAATTAAAACCAAAGCAAAAACAATACTTAAAATTACAAACCAAGCTTTTTTAGATATCAATGCTTTTGAAACAGTTACACTTTTAGAATTTTCTAAAATAATTGCGTTCATTAATGAAGTAGTAAAATCTTTAGAAGGACTTTCTTCTTTAATTTCTTGTATATACTTTTTAGCAAAAATATCTATTTCTTTATTTTTTTTATTTTCTTCCATAATGACTAATTAATTCTGGTTCTACATTTTCTTCTACTATAGCTAATAATCTTTTTCTTGCTCTATATAATTTTACTTTTAAATTAGCCTCAGATAAATTGGTTACTTCAATAATCTCTTTCAAACTTAATTCATCAAAATAAAACATCCAAAGTATAGAGCGTTCTTCTTCTGGCATTTTTAATAAACAATCGTTCATTACTTTTGCCCTTTCCTTTCTTTCTATTCCTTGTAAAATATCATCAACAGATTTTATCTGATTATATGTTACCTCATTAATTTCTAATGAATTATTATGATTTTTATTCTTTTTAATAGCATCTAAACACGCATGATATGCAATTCGATACAACCAAGTACTAAACTTAGAATCTCCTTTAAACTTATGTATGTTTTTAAAAGCTTTTATAAATGTATCTTGACTAACTTCTTCTGCCTCTTCTCTATTCTTAGTCATTTTAAAAGCCAAACTAAACACCATATTTTTATAGGTATCAACAAGATATGCAAACGCATTTGTATCTCCGTTGATGACTTTATTAATATATAGTTGGTCTTTAGTTGTAGTCATTTTACCTTTGACTTATAAACATTATAATAGGTTACAGTATTTATTGCTTTTTTTAAAAAAATTATTAATTTTATATCAATTACTAATTTACATTAATATAAAACGAATTGCCTTCTTATAAAGAATTAAAAAATAAATCCAATTTATTGTAACCTTTATTTAAATGCAATCGTCAAAGCTACATACACAATAAATTAAATTATTTAAAATAATAAATTATGGAAGTAGCAGTTTTAGCAGTAATATTTGGAAGCATTTTTGGAGTATTTTATTTATACTTTTCTACTAGAAACAAAGAACGTTTAGCATTGATAGAAAAAGGTGCAGATGCAAGTATCTTTATGTCTAGTAAAAAAAGAAATGCAGCTCCTTTTTGGAAAATTTTAATTTTAAACCTAGGATTATTAGCTGTAGGTATCGGTTTTGGAATTTTATTAGGGTCTCTATTAAGTTATAATTTTGGTTATAGCGGAAACTACCAAGACAGACCAACAAACTATATTAGTTCAGAAACGTTGTATGCAGCCTCAATCTTTTTATGTGCCGGAGCATCTCTTTTAATCGGTTTTAATATTACCAAAAAATTAGATCAAGAGTAAAAAGTTAACTTTAACATCACAAGCCATTTCAATATTATTGAAGTGGTTTTTTTTGTTTTTAAAAAGGCTGTATCTTTAAAAAAATAATTTTTAATGAGTAATAATTATAAAGACAGTAAGTTTAAAGAACTACTTAATAAATTACAACAAGAAAGTTGGCAACTAGAATTATTAATTTCTGGTTTTGCAATTTTTGGTTTAATTTCTGCTATTCCTCATCTATTAACAGCATTAAACATTGCAAAAAATGAGGCTCAACCTTATACGTTAGCTATATTATACATTGCATTTATATCTTGTTCTATTCTTATTTTTAACTTATTAATTCATGTAACTTTAAGAGGCTTATGGATTGGCGCTTTGGGTTTACGTTATGTTTCTGGTGATATTGAATTCGAAAAATTAAACTATACTAACAAGTTTACAAATCATTTAAAAAAGAAAATTGTTTCTTTTGATAGATATATTGCTCGTCTAGAAAATTACTGTAGTGTAATGTTCGCAGTATCATTCTTGCTTATTTTCTATGTAGTCTCAATTTTCTTATTAATTCTTTCAATAGTAATAGTTGCAAGACTTATTATAGATAATGATAGTTTACCAAAAAACTTAAGACAAATAATAGGAATTCCGATATTGGTTTTTTTATCAATTGGAGCAATACTTGTATTTATAGATTTTTTTACCCAAGGATATTTAAAAAAGAAAAAATGGCTTTCAAAAATATACTTTCCGTTCTATTGGGTTTTTAGTTATATAACACTAACTTTTTTATACAGACCTCTCGTTTACAATTTCTTAGACAATAAATTTACAAGAAGAATTAGTTTTTTCTTGGTACCATCTTACATTGCAATTTTATTTTTAATCTCATTTAAAAACAGTAAAACCAATTATTTAGAATCTGCAAAATTTGTATCTGAGACTTATATAAATGACAAAAATTATGAAGATTTATTAATTAAAGATGATGACTTTGCAAAAATAGCAACCATACAGTCTAAAGTAATTAGAGATCCTTATTTAAAGGTTTTTAAAGTATTTAATGAAAACTTAGAAAATCAGATTTATAATTTTCACCCTTTATTAAAACCAAAAAAAGATCGTAGAGGTTTATCTACAGATATTATAATGTTTGATTCTACTAGCTCTTTAAAAGAACGAGATAGTTTGTTAAATAAGTATTTAGAAATCTTTAATAAAACTCATCAAGTATATATAGATTCTGTAAAATTTAAATCTTCTTTTTTAATTTCTGTAAACAAAAAAACTCAAAAAGGCTTTGAAGCTTATATTGGCATTAAAAATATTTCTGAAGGGAAACATATTTTACAAATGAAACGTTTAATAAAGAAGAAAACAGATACTATTCTTGTTACGGATATAAATATTCCTTTTTGGTATTATAAAAACAATTAAAACTTTGAATACAAAACCTGAACTTTATTTTAAAAACGATATTGAATGGCTAAATTGGTTGTCTGTAAACTATAATACATCAGCAGGAATTTACCTTATTTTTTACAAAGTAGAAAATGATGAGGAATCTATGAGATGGGAAGAAGCTGTAAAAGTTGCTTTGTGCTATGGTTGGATAGATTCTACAGTAAAAAGTTTAGGAAATGGTAAGAGAAGACAATATTTCTGCAGACGAAATCCTAAAAGTATATGGAGCGCACTCAACAAAAAATACATTAAAGAATTAACCGCTAATAACTTAATGCATAAAAGCGGATTAGAGATAATTGAAATAGGCAAAAAAAATGGTTCTTGGTCTGCGTTGGATGCTGTTGAAAAAGGAATCATTCCAGAAGAATTGCAAACTGAGTTTGATAAAAATAAAATAGCTTTTACAAACTACCTAAACTTTGCTCCAAGTTACAGAAAAAGTTATCTATACTGGTTACAACAAGCAAAAAGAGATACTACAAGAAAAAACCGAATTATAGAAATAATTCGGTTGTGTGAAGAGAATAAAAAGTCTCGTGGTAATTGGTAAATTAAAATTACTCTAATAAACTATAGATAAATTCTGGGTGTCCACGTTCTCCGTCTGCGTTTGTAAAAGCTAAGAATTTTAGTTTATACAAGTTACCATCTGTATCGTTTACAATATAAAATACATTTTCTTTTAATGAAGGTAAACTTCCTGGTCCTCCACCATTTCTCCAACTACTACCTATACTACGTTGATCATTTGTAAAAATTGAATTATCTACATCTACTAAAGAAAAGCTTTCGTATGTGTAAGCATCAACATCTGTATCAATCATATAAACTTTAGCTTCTGCTTTTGTATTGTTTACAACATAATCTGAATATCCGTAAGAACCATAACCTGTTATTTCATTTGTAAAAACAGTAAAGTTTAAATCCCATTTCTTTTTTTCTGGAGCGACAACAACTTCACTTTCTGTATTAAAGCTAAAAAAAGTAAAATTATTAGCTACATTCTTAGAAATAGTTACTTCTTTATGAGTTGTAGCATCTAAATCTGCATATTGTAAAACGTAATTATCTCCATTTTTTAAAACTCTAATCTTTTTCCATCCCCTAGAATCATCAGAAATATCTACACTTCCTGTAGCCGGAATTTCAGTACCAACTTCGTATCCTAAATTTAATAAATACACATTATTATTTGCATCAATATCTGAAATTTCTGCAATTGCCGTATTTGTTATTGTTCCAATTGGCGCATCTACATAAGCTATATTTTCGGCATCAAAAGTACCAACAGCTACTTTTGGTTGTAATTCTTGTACTTCTGAAGAAGAAGAACTTACTGCATCTATATCTGTTTCAGATAATTGACCAGCTGCCATATAAACAGATCCATTTAATACAACTCTAAAACCGGTGTCTGAATAAAAACCTAAATCCCAAGAATCTCTTTTTACGACTGCTGTTGTATTTGTACTTAAATCTACATACACTTGGTTAGGTTCATTTGGGCCACCTACTTCTGGCGAAATTACTGCACCATCAATTACAACAATAATAGGTTCTATTGGCGCGTCTTCAGTGCTACATCTTATAAAAGAAAATATAGTTGCACATAATGTAAAAGTTAAAAATTTGTTTTTCATGATATTAAATTTGATTATTAGTGTTTAAAAATTAAGATTATATAATAGTTTTAAGTAATAAGAGCGACCATAACCCAACAATAAAGAGTTGTTGTTTGATGCATGTGCTACTCCATTAGTACTTGCGTTGCTGACATTTACATTGGTAACATCAAATAAATTTCTTCCTCCTAAAGTGGTTTGAATTTTATCTTTTAAAAATGATTTTTTAATTGAAGCATCTACCCAATTGTAAGCACTTGTTATAGATTTAGAAAATATTGAGTTTCCATTATCATCTACTCCTGTAGAGATGTAGTTTTGCTGATTACCATTGTGTTTAAACAACACTGTAAATGCAGTTTTCCATTTTTTAATGTTATAACTCGCACTTGTGTTTAATTGAAAAGAGTATAAAAAGTCGTTTTCTGCATTTATTTCATTCGTAGCTATTCTAGAAATACCTTGTAAAGTAGCCCCCAAGTTAAAAGTCCAATTCTCTTTTTTAATACTATTTTCAGAAGAGATTCCCCATAATTTATAAGCATCAATATTAATGTATTGGTATTGTAAAGGCGTGGGATTTACAATAGCCAAATCTATCTTATCGGCAACATCTAAATAACTAACCTTTAAACTGTTTAATAAAGACAGGTCATTAAAATAACTGTATTTTTTTAGGTTGATAAATGCCGTAAATCCGTTTTCTGGATTCAGGTTTTCATTACCTCTAACATCGTGGTTAGAGTCTACAAAATAATAATACAATTCTTCAAAATTTGGCGTTCTGTATGAAGTTCCAATGTTTCCACGTAATTCAAATCCATTATTCATTAAATAACGCGCACTTATAGAAGCTAATATTTTAGATTTAAATAAAGAATTGTATTCATAACGTACTCCAGGTCTTAAGGTAAAAGCGTCAGAAAGTTTAAATTCAGACGATCCATAAAATGCATAATTATTCTGAGATTGCCTTTTATCTTGTTGGGTAACATCGCCAGAAGCTTGTGTATCAAAACCATTGATAAATCTAGTTTCGTATCCTAATTGAAAATTTAAAAAATTACTTTTTACTAGATTATTAATGCTTCCTTTAGAATAGAAAACTTTACTAGATTGATATACTTCGTCCGTTTCATTACTTCTTTCTGTACTTAAAATATAGTAATTAAACTCGTTTAAGTAACGCTTTTGTTGTTGGTAAGAAAGTGAAACATTGTAATTAGCTCCAGAGTTTAAACTCCCTACAAGATTTAAATTATTTACAAATCGGTAGGTTCTAAAAATTTTATCCGTTGCAGACGGGTTACTTGTTTGCGCTTGTGTATCTATATTTGCTCTAACCGCTTCATCATAATAATTTATCAACTCATTAAAGTATTCAAATTTATAAAATAGCTTAAAATTATCTTTCTTGTATTGTACAAAAGCAGTTGAATTAAATTGCTCTTTGGGTAACCAATCATATCCTCTTAAACCATCATTTTGGTAGTAGTTCTTTCCTTGTTTTCCATTATAAAAACCTGCAAACTGATTGCGGTTTACACCAACTCTAGCAAACCAATTTTCATTTATATTATTAGCAATATTAAACGCTTGTATATGCCTTCCTTCATCAAACCAAGCGTATTCATCACTCACAGTTTCTTCTTGCAAAGAGGCTTTAATGTTCCACTTATTTTTTATCGATTTTTTAGTGATAATATTAATTACTCCAGAAACTGCATTTGCACCATATTCCACACCCATTGCGCCTTCTACAATTTCTATTCGTTCTATATCATCTAAATTAACTTGCGTTAAATCGATGTTGTTTCCTAATCCATTATCACTAACTAAAGGAATATTATCAACCAAAATATTAAAGTATTGAGAATCTAATCCGAAGAAAGAAATAGTAGACTTTCCTGTTTGAGAACTTGGTACAATTGTTAAGTTTAAATTAAAATTTAATAAATCTGCTAAGTTATTTGCTGCTTGACTTTCTATCTGTTCTCTTTTAATAACCGTTACATTGTGTACCGATTTTTTTATGGATTGAGGATTGTATTGCCCAGTAATAACTATTTCTTCTAAAACAGTAATTTTTAGAGAATCATTTTTTTTCTCTTGACAAAAAGCAGAAAAAGTAATTAACAGAAATACAAACGAAATTTTTTTATTTAGAAACATTCTTAATAATTTTTGACAAATATATATCCTTATTTTTATTCAATCTAAATAAATTTTATATTTTTGTAGAAAATTATTTTAAACCATAAAAAATATAAAATGACTAAATTATTATTAAGCAGTTTACTAATTCTAGTATCTATTTCAATAAATGCTCAAAGTAAAAAAACCAAAGATCAAAATGCTATTAAAGAAATGTGTGGTTGTTATGAAGTGACTTTTAATTTTGCAGAAACTTTTAATTATAGCAAAGACAAAAATTATAAAGCTTCCAAAACTAAAGTTGATAAAGGTTTAGAATGGGCAGGCTTGGTTGAAGACGAAAACAATAAAATCTCAATTCAACATTTATTACAAGTTGGTAACCCAAAAGACCCAATGATTATTAAACATTGGAGACAAGATTGGATTTTTCAAAACACTGATTTTTATACTTTCAACGGTGATAATAGCTGGACTTTTGAACAAAAAAACAAGAAAAATGTAAAAAAACAATGGACTCAAAAAGTATATCAAGTAGATGATAGCCCCCGTTACGAAGGTTCTGGAACTTGGATTCATATAGACGGAAAAAGCTATTGGGAAAACGAGACTACAGCTCCTTTACCAAGAAGAGAATATACTAAAAGAAGCGATTACAATATTACCTTAAGGGGAAATAGACATGAAATTACAAATTATGGTTGGGTTCATGACCAAGATAACAGTAAAGTTATTAGAGAAGAAGGAAAAGAAGATGTTCTTTTAGCTAAAGAAAAAGGGTACAATACGTATGTAAAAGTAGCAGATAATAGATGTAAAGCAGCTTCAGATTGGTGGAAAAAAAACAATAACAAATGGCAATTGGTTAGAAATAAGTGGGACAAAGTTTATGGAAGAAATAAAAATTTAACCTTAGAAACAAAAGTAGACAACAAACCATTGTACAAACTTTTATTTTCCGATAAAGTAACCGAAGAAAAAGAAATGAATGCAATTATTGAATCATTTGTAAAATAATGAAAAAATCATACAAAGTATCTATACTGTTTCTATTAATAAGCATAACTGTAACAGCACAAAAAACGAATGTTTTTCATGACAGAGCTTTTTGGAAAACAAACCCAACCATATCTGTAGTAAATGAAAAAATTGCAGAAGGAAATAATGTTTCCGCATCAAACAGAAATGCTTTTGACGGCGTTGTTTATGCTATTTTAAGTAATGTAGATAATAAAACGATAGAATACCTTTTAACTAAAAAAGGAAATGATGTTAATAAAAAGACTCACGACGGAAGAACATATATATTTTGGGCTGCTTATAAAAATAATTTAGAAATGATGAAACACGTTATTTCTAAAGGTGCAAAAACAGATATTATAGACACACATGGAAATACTTTTTTAAACTTCGCAGCTTCTTCTGGTCAGTTAGATATTGAATTATATAAATACAGTTTTAGTATTGGCGTAGATATTACGAAAGAGAAAAATCATGATGGTGCAAATGCATTATTATTAGTTGCATCTCATTTAAAAGATTTTAAACTTGTGGAATTTTTAATTACAAAAGGAGCTTCTATAAATGACAAAGATTCAGAAGGAAATGGCCTTTTTGAATATGCTGCAAAAGGTGGTAACACCCAATTTTTAAAGGTCCTTTTAGACAAAGGTGTTGATACCGGAAAAAATGCGATGTTATTTGCAAGTAAAGGTTCTAGAAATAAACAGAACACTTTAGAAACGTATCAATTTTTAGAAAAAAATGGTATAAAACCAAATGTTGTTGATGCTGATAATAGAAATCCACTTCATTATATTGCTAGGAACAATAAAGACATCTCAACTTTTAAATACTTTATAGACAAAGGTGTTGCAACTAATTTACAGGATAAAGAAGGAAATTCTCCTTTTATGAATGCTGCAAATAGCAATACTTTAGAAGTTGTTCGATTATTATCTAAGGATGTGAAAAATATCAATCTAAAAAATAATGACGGTCGTTCTGCATTAACAAATGCAGTAAATAGAAACTTTGCTGATGTTATTGAATACTTATTAAAAAAAGGTGCAGATATTAACACGGTTGATAAAGAAGGAAATACGCTTTCTTACTACTTAATTAAGAATTTTAAGGCAAATAAGCCTGAAATTTTTGAAGCAAAACTAAAAGTTTTAACAAAAAATGGATTGGTTGTAAATCAACTTCAAAATTCTGGAAACACATTACTACATATTGCTACGCTAGAAAATAACTTGCCTTTATTAAAAGAATTAGCTGTTTTTAAAATTGATGTAAACGCTATAAACAAAGAAAGTTTATCTGCATTACAAATAGCAGTAATGAAAGCTAAAAACACAGAAATTATTAAATATTTATTAAGCATTGGTGCTGATAAGAATATAAAAACAGATTTTGATGAATCTCTTTTTGATTTAGCTTCAGAAAACGAATTGTTAAAAAAACAACAGATCAACTTTTTAAAATAATACTCTAAACGATGATTAAAAAAATCTTATTAGTAATTCCAATATTTTTATTGGTAATAGCCTCTTTATTTAGCTTTAAGAAAACGAGCGAAAGTGCTCCATACAAATGTATGATTCAAATGAAAAACTACACTGGAGAAGGTGCTTACGTGGTAGTTTCATTATTAAACCCAAAAGGTGAATATGAAGAAACTTTATATGTGCAAGGTGATGATGATGAATGGTATTTTGATATTACAGAATGGTGGAGTTTTCAAGGTAAAAAAAGAGCAGATATTGATGCAATTACAGGTGCTACAATTAGTGGCGGACAACGTACCATTAGTGTTATTAGAATTGATACTGACAAAATAGACAAAGGCTACAAAATCCGTTTTGAAACCGCTGTAGAAGATCAAGAATATCATAAAGATGATATAGAGTTTGAATTGACTACCGACAATTTAAACTCTAAAATAGAAGGGAAAGGATTTATACGCTACATAAGAATGTTAGCACAATAAAAAGAAAAAAATGACAATTTCTATTTGGAGATATAGCCACTTAACCCTGGCTATATCTTCTGCTTTATTTATCATAATTGCTTCTGTTACCGGAATTATTTTGGCTTTTGAACCAATATCAGACAAATTAAATTCGTTTGATCTGGTTCCTACTAATCAAATTTCTATTACGGAAACAATTGCTGTATTGCATCAAAAATATGATGAAGTAATAACCATAGAAGTTGATGAGAATGATTTTGTGTCTGCAAATGTTATTTTAGAAGATGGTAAAAGTGCTACTTTTTACATCAACCCAAAAACAGGAGAAAAGATTGGAGATATCATAGAGAAAAAACCAATTTATGAATTTGCTACAAATTTACATCGTTCGTTATTTTTAAAATCTACAGGAAGAATCTTAATTGGTTTTGTTTCCTTTTTATTGCTGTTAGTTTCCGTTACCGGAATTGTATTAATTGCAAAAAGACAAGGTGGTATTTCTAAATTCTTCTCTAAAATTGTTAAAGAAGATTTTAACCAATATTATCATATTATTATAGGTCGTTATACATTGATCCCAATTATTATCATTACCGTAACCGGGGTTTATTTGTCTTTAGAAAAGTTTTCTTTATTACCAAAAGACACGTCTGTTCATATAAATATTGAACAAAAAAAAGATACTTTAATAAGTAATTTCGATTTTTTTAAAACAACAAGATTAGAGGAAGTCAAAAAAATAGAATTCCCTTTTTCTACGGATGAAGAAGATTATTACTATGTAAAACTTACAAATAAAGAAGTTGCTGTACATCAAAAAACAGGGCAGATTATCAGCCTAAAAAAACAACCTTTCGTTAGTTTTGGCTCTTATTATAGTTTATTACTCCATACCGGAAAAGGATCTATCTTATGGTCTATTGTTTTATTATTAGCTTGTTTTGCTATTTTATTCTTTATTTTTTCTGGTTTTGCAATGACTTTACAAAGAAGAAAGAAAACAACAATTATAAAGAACAAGTTTCACAAAGATGAAGCCGATTACATTATTCTAGTTGGTTCTGAAACCGGAAGCACTTTTAATTTTGCAACGGCATTTTACAAAGCTTTAATAGCTGCTGGTAAAACGGTATTTTTATCAGAATTAAACCAATATACAAGCTATAAAAAAGCAACAAACCTTATTATATTTACAGCTACTTATGGTGAAGGTGAAGCTCCTATAAATGCAAAGAAATTTATTTCTAAAATTGAAAATACATCACAAAACAATACCTTAAATTTCTCTTTAGTTGGTTTTGGTTCTATAGAATATACACAGTATTGTCAGTTTGCAATTTTAGTGCATGCTAACTTGCAATTACATAACAAGTTCACTCCTATTCTACCCGTTTTTAAAATTAATAATCAATCTTTTTCTGATTTTAATCAATGGGTAAAAGAATGGAACGATTTTTACAAAACAACACTTAACATAACGTCAGAAAGTCTATTAATAAACAACAAAAAAGAACAGGAGTTTACTGTTATCAATAAAACAGACATTAATATTGATGACACTTTTTTAATTCAATTAAAGCCGAACAAAAAAACAAGTTTCGAGTCTGGAGATTTACTTTCTATTACTCCAAAAAACGAAACAAGAAGTCGTTTATATTCTATTGCTAAAATTGAGAATACAATTCTGTTAAGTATTAAAAAACATGAATTCGGGCTTTGCTCTACTTATTTTAATAGTTTAAATGAAGCTGATAAAATAGTAGCAAGTGTTCAAAAAAATGCAACATTTCATCTTCCGAAGAAAACAAAAGAAGTTATTTTAATTGCCAACGGAACAGGAATTGCACCTTTTTTAGGAATAATTAATAGAAAAAAATCAAACACAAAAGTTCATTTATTTTGGGGAGGAAGAACTAAAGAATCCTTTAAAATCTATAAAAAAAATATTAATACTGCTTTAGAAAACAAAAAACTTACTTCGTTTTATGTTGGGTATTCTCAGGAGGGAAAAGAAAAAATATATGTTCAAGATATATTAGAGCAGCAAGCAACATTAATAGCAAATACTTTAGAAAACGGAAATACAATTATGATTTGTGGCTCTATTGCGATGCAAAAAGGAGTTACAAAAGTATTAGAAGAAATCTCTAAAAAGCACCTACAATCTTCATTAAATAAATTTGAAGAAAACAATCAAATAAAAACTGACTGTTACTAAAAATTAAAAAAAATGTGTAATACTACTAAAATAATATCTCAAGTAAAAAGTGGTAAATTATCTTTTTGTACCAATTGCAAAATTTATAGTTTAACTTTTAATAATGTCTTTTTTCAATTTGAATTGAATGAGTTAATTCAGTTTAAAAAATATATTACCAAAGTTGATGTAGAATATTGGCTAAACTATTACGAAAATACCACTCAAAAAAGAAAAATACCTGTACAAACATATCATCAGAATTTAATTTTAGTATTTAGTTTTGATGAATTTGAAGACCTTAAAATACTTTTAAAAATTAAACCAAATTTAAAAAACGAAATACTAGATGCACAAGAAATAGACTATACTTTCATTTTAAATTAAAAGTGATATTTTAATAAATAAAAACTCCTGCAAACCCTAAAATTTGCACGAGTTTAAATAGATATATTTAAATTATTACAATCCATTCATAAAGTTTCCATAAGGATCTCTAAATTGAGTACCTTCTGCAAAACGGTGTTTGCTTAGTTTTTTAAACTCTACCAATGCCCACAAAATAAATTCTTTAACAAAATAGCTTTCTTCTTTTCTTATATTTGGTTGATGCGCTACTAACAATTCTTCTAAAGGTGTAATATTATCTATTAGTGATTTATATGCTTCTTCATTTAAATCATCTAAAAGTTCGAAATCTGAATTAGTATTAAAAAACCATGATATTAACGCATCATAAGGCGAATCTTCTGTTTGTTTTTCTAGTTTTTTAATTTCTGGAAAATAAGTTGGAAACAAGTTCTTTATCGCATTCCCAATTAAACTTTGTGCAACAAAAGCGGCGCCTTCTTGCTCACCTTCATAAACCAACTCTACTTTACCAGTAACTGCAGGTATTATTCCGTCAAAATCACTTAATCTTATTGTTGTTTTCTCATCACCAGAAATTAACAACCTTCTCTCTGCCGTACTTAATAAATTTTCGAAAGCAGTAATACTTAAACGAGCACTTACACCGCTTTTAGCATCTATATATTCGCTTTCTCTTGCTTCAAAAACAATTTGTTCTAACAAATCTTTTGCTAATTCAGGCACAAAAACACTTGCTGCTTGTCGTTTATCTAGTTTTGCTTCTTGCTGCGTAATAATTTTTGCAGTTTCAATATCTTCTGGATAGTGTGTTAAAATTTGCGAACCTATTCTGTCTTTTAAAGGCGTAACAATACTACCTCTATTGGTATAATCTTCTGGATTTGCAGTAAACAAAAATTGCATATCTAAAGGTAAACGTAATTTAAATCCTCTAATTTGAATATCGCCTTCTTGTAAAATATTAAACAAAGCAACTTGAATTCTTGCTTGTAAATCTGGTAGTTCATTAATTACAAAAATGCACCTATTTGCTCTCGGAATCATACCGTAATGAATAACTCTGTCATCTGCATAACTTAATTTTAAATTAGCAGCTTTTATAGGATCTACATCACCAATAATATCAGCAACTGTAACATCTGGCGTTGCTAATTTTTCTGCAAATCGTTCACTTCTATGCATCCAATAAATAGGTGTTTTATCACCTTTTTCTTTTATCAATTCTAATGCAAATCTAGAAATAGGATTTAAAGGATCATCATTAATTTCAGAACCTTCAACTACCGGAATATATTCGTCCAATAAGTTTAACATCAATCTTGCTAAACGTGTTTTGGCTTGCCCTCTTAACCCTAATAAATTAATATTATGTTTGCTTAGAATTGCTCTTTCTAATTCTGGAATAACAGTATTCTCATATCCATGAATTCCTACAAAAGCAGATTCTTTATTCTTTATTTTTTTTATCAAATTATCTCTCAATTCATCTTTAATTGATTTTGATTGATATCCAGATTTTTTTAATTTCCCTAATGTTTTTATAGTACTTTTGCTCATACATATTTTTCTTTGAAACAAACTTTGCAACTTTTAAACTTTGCAATTTTGTCACTTATTTTAACCTCTAATTCTCTTTTTTCTATTTGTTTCATAATCTTCAAAAATCATTTCACCCAGTCCTTTTAGCCCAGTATAAAATGCTTTTCCTTGATTTGCTTGCGTAAATGCTCTTACAAATTGCATTAAATAAGAATCTTGTGCAATCATAAAAGTTGTTATTGGAATATGCAACTTTCTAGCTTGTTGCGCCATTCCGTAACACTTATTTACAATATATTTATCTAAGCCATTACTATTCTTGTAATATTGTCCATCTGGCAAACGCAAACAACTTGGTTTACCATCAGTAATCATAAAAATTTGTTTGTTTGTATTTCGTTTTCTTCTTAATAAATCCATTGCTAATTGTAAACCTGCAACGGTATTAGTATGGTAAGGACCTACTTGTAAATAAGGCAAATCTTTAATTTTTATAGACCAAGCATCATTACCAAAAACAATTATATCTAATGTATCTTTAGGATAACGCGTAGTAATTAATTCTGCCAAAGCCATTGCTACTTTCTTTGCAGGTGTTATTCTGTCTTCTCCATAAAGAATCATAGAATGACTTATATCTATCATCAAGACAGTACTCATTTGACTTTTATGCATCGTTTCCTCAACAACCAAATCGTTTTCTGTTAACCTAAAATTATCGATTCCATTATTTATTTGCGCATTTCTTAAACTCTCTGTCATCGAAACTTTATCTAATGCATCTCCAAATTGATAGTTTCTAAAATCGCCAGTATGCTCATCTCCAATACCAGGAGATTTACTTTTATGATTTCCTGCTCCACTTCTTTTAATTTTTCCGAAAATATGATTTAGAGCTTGTTGACGAATAGCTCGTTCTGTTTTTGGAGTAATTTTAGTTCCTTCTGTTCCATCTCCATTTACCTCGTCTTTTATGTAACCTTTCTTTTTAAGATCTTCAACAAAATCATCTATAGTATAAGTATCATCCGTTAATTTATACTCTACATCTAAAGATCTTAACCAATCTATAGCTTCATCAAAATCGCCAGAAGTATGCGTAATTAATTCTTTGAATATCTCAAATAACTTATCAAATGGAGATTGATGTTCTTCCTCATAAGTTTTAAAAACAAATCCTTTTCTCTTATTGTTATTTATCATCACCATAAAAATAAGCTTTTATGGAACGTATTTTAAGATATTAACATTAGTTTATTATATACTAACATAAATTTGTTTTATAAATACCATAAAAGGTTAAACAAAAAAACATGTATATTTACAATATGGCTAAGATTTTAATTACAGGTGGCACAGGTTTGGTTGGTAAAAGATTAACCAAAATGTTAGTTAAAAATAATCATGAAGTACTTGTGTTAAGTAGAAAACCGAAGAAACATAATGAATTTAGGTGGAATTTATCTGAAAATTATATTGATGAAAAAGCATTAGAAAACACAGAATATATTATTCATCTTGCAGGTGCAGGAATTGCTGATAAACGTTGGACAGAAGAAAGAAAAAAAGTAATTATTGAAAGTAGAGTTAAAACAGCAAACCTTCTTTTTAACAAAATCATTGAACATAAAATTAATTTAAAAGGGTTTATTTCTGCATCAGGAATTGGTTATTACGGTGCAATAACCAATAATCGTGTTTATAAAGAAACTGATGAACCCGGAAACGATTATATTGCAAATGTTTGCAAACAATGGGAAAATGCAGCACAACAGTTTTCTAACAACAATATTCCAATAGCCATATTAAGAACAGGGATTGTATTGTCTAAAGAAGCAGGTGCATTAGAAAAAATGAAAACTCCAATAATATCTCCTTTAGGTTCTGGAAAACAATATATACCTTGGATTCATATTGAAGATTTATGCCAAATGTACTTAAATGCTGTAGAAGATAATTTAACAGGTATTTTTAACGCAGTTGCTCCAGAAAGTCATACGAGCAAAACATTTGCTAAAACTTTAGCAAAAAGCTTAAAAAGACCTTATATAGCAATTGGTGTTCCTAGTTTCCTATTAAAATTGATGTTTGGTAATTTATCTGTAATATTACTTGAAGGAAGTAAAATTTCTGCAAAAAAAATCGAAAAGAAAGGTTTTTCTTTTCGATTTAGAACGCTTAAAAAAGCGTTAAATAATTTATAATTTTTTTTTAAAATGTAGTTGTAATATTTAAGGCAACTTCACTCCAAGTTTTAGAAACACCATCTGCTCCTTTATGCAATTCTAAACAAGCAGTATTTAAAGATGCTAACGCTGCAGAAGCATTCCAATTGTTTACATCCATAATAGCTTTCATATTAAACGACTTATCAGCAATTGTATACGTAAATGGAACATTCTGCTCAACACCATTCATTTTAATAGTTGCTATTCCATTTGTATCATCTGATATTACTAATTTACCAGAAAGTAATTTTGTGTTATCCATAATACCAAAAAAGAACTTTCTAATTTTAAAGTCTCTACTAGTATCTTTTGTAAAAATACTACTAACAGGTATAGAAAATTCGGTATTATTTATTGCTTCTTTAATGCTATTTCCTTCTCCACCAGAAAGTACATCAACTTTTTTAAACTCACCACCAACACCTACTTTTGCAGAAGTCTTATAAGCAGTAAAATTAATTTGATTCTTAGCATTAGAAACAGAAAATGCTGCAGCAGATTTTTTTGCTTCTACTTTAGGTACTGTTTTTTTGGTTTCAGATTTACATGCTGAAAAATTAAACGCTGTTGCTATCACTAAAAATGATATGACAAATATTTTTTTCATGATTCTTATCTTTAAATTTAAATTGTTTTGGCTAATTCTATATATTCTTTCTTTGCTTGTTCTGCAGACATTCCGTTTAATTGCATCCAAGCATTAAATTTAAATGCACTTCTAACATCAGAATCACTATTAAATGAAAATTTGTTTCCATAGTTTGCTTGCTTGTTATAAGCATAAAACTTTAGCATAACATCAGGAGCAACGGCTTTTTTTAACTTAGAAATTTTGTTAAAAGCAGCTTCAAACTCCTTATCTAGCGCTATATTATTTTCCTGCGACAACCTGGACACCACCTTTTACTTTATCTCCTAATTTCACATTCACTTTTGTTCCTAAAGGTAAATAAAGATCTACTCTAGAACCAAATTTAATAAATCCTGCATCTGTACCTTGCACAACTTTATCACCTTCTTCTGCATAATTAACTATCCTCTTTGCTAAAGCACCAGCAATTTGTCTATATAAAACTTCTCCAATTGTCTTATTTTCTATAACAACAGTGGTTCTTTCATTTTCTGTTGAGGCTTTAGGATGCCATGCAACTAAATATTTACCAGGATGATATTTACTATACTTAATAATACCACTCATAGCATATCTTGTAACATGTACATTTATTGGCGACATAAAAATTGAAACTTGTAATCTTTTATCTTTAAAGTATTCTGGTTCTTCTACTTCTTCTATTACAACTACTTTACCATCTACTGGAGCAATTATTACATTATCATCTAATTCTGTTACTCTATTAGGATTCCTAAAAAACTGAAGTACGATAACAACAAACCCTAAAATAATAACTTGAATAGCTTTTACTAACCAATTAATATCAATAAAATTTTCTGCAAGTAAAATTCCTGCAATAGCAATTATAAAAGTAATTACAATAATTTTATATCCTTCTTTATGAAATCTAATCATGTTTTATATAATATAGTTAATGTACAAATATACGAATGGTGCTGCAAACAACAAACTATCTAATCTATCTAAAATACCTCCATGCCCTGGCATAATATTTCCACTATCTTTTACTTTTGCTTGTCTTTTAAATTTAGACTCTACTAAATCTCCTATAGTACCTATTACAGAAACTATAACACTTATAACCAGCCAATTTAACATTGAAAAATCTAAATTAAATTTACTAATAATAATTGCTGCTAAAAGAGAGAAAACTAAACCTCCCAAAAAACCTTCGATTGTTTTTTTAGGTGAAACTGATGGAAACAATTTATTCTTTCCAAAATTCTTACCTACTAAAAAAGCAAATGAATCATTTACCCAAATAACAGATAGTATACATATCATTAAGCTTGGATGAAAACTGTTCTCATAAAATGGTAGTAATACCAAAAAGCACATAGAAAATATTACATATCTAATTGTAACTCCTAATTTAGACCTATCATCAGAAAATTTTATTTCTTTTTTAGTAAATAATTGATAAATTAAAAAAAGAGATGAAATTATTGTAATAATTAAAATACCAGTTGTTGCATAACTATCTTGTTTTTTTACAATTAAAAACAGTACAGCAGCTAAAAAAATATAGGAAGCAAAACTCTTTAATTTTATCATTCTGATAAATTCCCAAACACATAAAAAACCGAATATGGTAATTAAGACCAAGTAAGATTCTTTAGAAAATAATATTGCCGAAATAAAGATTAAAACGAAAATAATTCCAGAAAAACTCCTTTTTAAAAGGTTGCGCATATTATAAATCTTCTAATAGCAGCAAATATAAGTTTTTTGAGTTACTGTTACCATAGTTTAAAAAATTATCATCACTTTTATTAACCGTGTAATTCTTTATTGCAGATATGTTTGTAGGCAGACTTTTAGTACAGTTTGTTTTAATACCAGTTAACCCTTGCCCTGTATCTTTAACTAATTGACTTGTAGTTGCGTACACTATAAAGTTTTCTGGATAATCTCTTAACTTAATACTTCCTAATTGGTTCGAAGAAAACAAAACATCTCCATTATCTGCAATTAAATGCTCGCAAGAAGCAAAAACCGGAGTATCTACACTATAATTATTTAAGAATTTTACACTATTTTTTTTAAATAAAACAGCAAGACTCTTATCTAAAAGGTAAATTTCTTTCCAATTATTTTCAGAAATTACTCTCTGAAGATTGTCTACAACTTCTTGTTTTTTTACAGAATAGAGAAATTTACCTCCTTTTTCTACAAAATTGTGAACAAATAAATCATCAAGAGATAATTTTACATCTTGTTTTTGGATTTCCTTATCCTCTTTTACAGGGATATTAAAAAGCTTTTTTAAAAAATTCATTCTAAAAATTATTCTTCTGAGATTTCATCTACTACAGGAGTTTCTACTTCTTCTTTAGTTTTTACCTCTTCAATTTCTACATCAAATGGTCTTTTACCAAAAATTTCTTGTAAATCATCCTTAAAAATAACTTCCTTTTCTAATAACAATTCTGCTAATATAGTTAGCTTTTCTTTATTCTTATCTAAAAGATCTATCGCCCTTACATATTGAGCTTCAATCATTTTAGAAATTTCTTTATCAATTTTACGACCTGTTTCTTCACTGTAAGGTTTTACAAAAGCATCATTTCCTGAAGAATCATAATAAGTAATATTACCAACCTCTTCATTTAAACCATAAACTGTAACCATCGCTCGAGCCTGTTTTGTTACTTTTTCTAAATCACTTAAAGCGCCCGTTGAAATCTTATTAAAAATAATTTTTTCTGCCGCTCTACCCCCTAAAGTGGCGCACATTTCATCTAACATTTGCTCAGTTTGAACAATCAATCTTTCAGCTGGTAAATACCATGCAGCTCCTAAAGATTGTCCTCTAGGTACAATAGTAACTTTTACTAATGGTGAAGCATGCTCCAACATCCAACTAACAGTAGCATGTCCTGCTTCATGAAAAGCAATCGTACGTTTTTCACCTGGAGTTATAATTTTATTTTTCTTCTCTAGACCACCAACAATTCTGTCAACGGCATCCAGAAAATCTTGCTTGTTTACAGATTTTTTACCTTTTCTTGCAGCAATAAGAGCAGACTCATTACAGACATTTGCTATATCAGCACCAGAAAAACCTGGTGTTTGTTTTGCGAGAAAATCGACATCTAGAGTTTCTTCTTTTTTAAGTGGACGTAGGTGTACTTCAAAAATTTCTTTACGTTCACGAACGTCAGGTAAATCGACATAAATTTGTCTATCAAAACGACCAGCACGCATCAATGCACTATCTAATA
>CAJQQH010000069.1 GCA_905480405.1 uncultured Polaribacter sp.
TGCTCGTGCAAAAAGAGATGGTAAATACTTAGAAAAAATAGGTACTTACAATCCAAACGTAAACCCAGCTATTATTGATTTAAACGTTGATAAAGCTGTACAATGGTTACAAAATGGTGCACAACCAACTGATACTGCAAAGAACATTTTATCTTACAAAGGTGCAATGTTAAAGAACCATTTAGTTGGTGGTATTAGAAAAGGTGCTTTAACTCAAGAACAAGCAGATGCAAAGTTTGCAGCTTGGTTAGAGGCAAAAGCTACTAAAATTTCTGATAAAGAAGCTGGATTATCTCAAGCACAATCTGATGCGAAAGCAGCAGCATTTGCAGCTGAGAAAGCAGTAAACGAAGCAAGAATTGAAGCAGCTAAACCAGTTGTTGAAGAGGTTGCAGAAGTAGTAGAAGAAGCTGTTGAGGCGGCTCCAGAAACTATTGATGAAGCACAAGAAAAAGCAGCAGAATAAATTATAAATTTATACGAAAATGCGTAAAGAAGATTGTTTTTATTTAGGCAAAATCGTTACAAAATATAGTTTTAAGGGTGAAGTTGTTATCAAATTAGATACCGACGAACCTGAGTTGTACACAGAAATGGAATCAGTTTATGTCGAATTCGGCACAAACTTGGTTCCATTTTTTATTGATAAAAGTTCGCTTCATAAAGGAAATCAATTACGTGTTCAGTTTGAAGATGTGTATTCTGATGAAGAAGCAGATTCGATATTAAAATGTGGTGTTTATTTACCAAACACGATGTTACCTAAATTAAGTGGTGATAAATTTTACTATCATGAAGTTATTGGTTTTACCGTTGTAGATGCTAATTTTGGAGAAGTAGGGCAGATTGTTTATATTAATGATAAAGCTGCACAACCTCTTTTTGAAATTGATAGAGATGGAACGGAAATATTTATTCCAATGGTAGACGATTTTATTAAAAAAGTAGATAGAGAAAACAAAATTATACAAGTAGAAGCACCAGAAGGTCTTATTGCTTTGTATATTTAGAAAGGTGTCTGAGTGGTCGAAAGAGCTACCTTGGAAAGGTAGTGTACTGGTAACGGTACCGAGGGTTCGAATCCCTTCCTTTCTACTAATATTAATTAAGGAATATCGTAGTTAAAGCTTACTCTAGCAAAAATACTTGTAGTTCCTTTACTTATTTCTTCTAAAATTAATTTGTCATCTATAAAAAGTTGAACTTTTAATTCTGCTTCACTAAAATTATTTCTAAAACCCTCACCTCTAATTAATTCATGCGTATAGTTTTCAAAAGAAATTTTTAAAGGTAATGGGTTACCATCAACATCATATTTAAAAACATATGGTTTGGCAACATCTGTACCAATATCAAAATCATAATATGTAACCATTACTTCATCATAGTTTGGTTCTGTTGTTGTAAAAATTATTTCAACATCATCTGTTAATAGGTCTTCTATTTCTTCTGGAGTTAGTTTACTTTCTGAAGTACAAGAAAAAACAGAAAACAAAACTATAAGTATCGCTAATCTTTTCATGATCATTAATTTTAACAAATATATTAAAAGTCAATTAATTACTTTTACTTCTAATAATAAAATATGAAACCATTTAAATTTAAAGAGTTTACAGTTCGGCAAGATAAAACGGCAATGCAAGTAGGTACAGATGCAGTTTTGTTAGGTTCTTGGTGTTCTGTAGATGGTTATCCGGATTCGATTTTAGATATTGGATCTGGTACGGGTGTAATTTCTTTAATGCTTGCTCAAAGGTCTGATGCTATTACAATTGATGCTGTAGAGGTAGATGAGAGTGCGTATGAACAAACTGTAGAGAATTTTGAACAATCTGATTGGGGAGATCGTTTATATTGTTACAATGCCACTTTTCAAGAATTTGCAAATGAAATAGCAGAAGAACAAGAATCTTATGATTTTATAGTTTCTAATCCACCATTTTATACAGATGAGTTTGAGACTGAAAATAATGCCAGAAATAAAGCTCGTTTTACTTCTTCACTTTCTTTTGAAGAATTGATAAACGGTATTGTAAGTATTCTTTCTAAAAAGGGAAAATTTGCGGTAATTATCCCTTTTAAAGAGGAAACAAATTTTATAAAGATTGCAAAAGAAAAAAAAATATATTTAAATAGAAGTTGTCATGTTCAGGGAAATAAATCATCAGAAATAAAAAGAAGTTTATTAGAGTTTTCTTTTCATTCATCAGAAATACAAAAGGAACATTTAATTATAGAAATTGAACGTCACAAATACACCGCAGAATATATTAATTTAACTAAGGATTTTTATTTAAAAATGTAACTTATTCTACTATTGTATAGTCGAAAAAGACTTGAGCATAAACTAAATCTGTACCAAAACTTTCTTCTTCTTTTACCAAAACATCATCGATAAAAATCTGAACTTTTAATCCAGAAGGAGAGCTGTTTTTACGGTATGCATCTCCTTCAATAGTATCAAACTCGTAATCTGGTAATGAAATAATTATTGGTTCAGGATTTCCATTTGCGTCATATTCAAATTGTCTAGGACCATAATTCCAATCATTTATTTCAAAATCATAGTAAGAAACAACAACTTCATCAAAATCACTTTGTGTAGTTGTAAGTATTATTTGTACATTTTTGGGATTAATATCTACGACTTCTTCTTCAATTATTTCTTCAATTTGATTTATTTCGTTAGTTGTACAAGAATACACACATATTAAAAATAATATACTTGTTATTTGTTTAAATGTTTTCATTAAATAGATTGTGTTTTTAGATTAGACACCTAAAAATCAAAAAAGTTTAAAATTTAGATTAAATATCTTGTTATAAACAGTAAGTTAATTTTTATTCAACTTATTTAAACTTAAAAACATTAAAGTTTTAATCAATTACATTATTAGGATTATACCCCAAATAAGAAACTTCTTTCTCAGAAAATATAATTCCATAATTCTCTAATTCCTTTAAAATAGGTTTGTATACTTCTTTTTTAATTGGTAGTTGAACACCTGGGGTTTTTATCTCTCCTTTAAGTATTTTTAAAGCAGCAATTGCAACAGGTAAGCCAACTGTTTTAGCCATAGCTGTATAGGTTTGATTTTCTCCTAATACAACCAAGCTGCTTTCTATTTGTTTTTTCTTACCATTTATTTCATAGCCAAATAAATGCTGCATAACTATCATGTCTTTATCTTCTTCTTGTAAAGTCCAAGAGTCTTCTAGTATCTTTTGAAGAATTTTTGCCGGTGTAGCATTTTTTAAACCAATTATTTTCTTTGGATTAAATATATCTAATTCTGTTAATTTTGCCCACATTAAATCATCTTGATCAATTTTTAAATAAGAACGTAGCTTTAATTCTACAGAATCGGACGGAGAATAAGCTAAGAATAAATTAACAAAATCTCTATAACTCATGTTTTCAGAATTTTCTATTGTATAAGAATCATCTGTCATTCCTAATTGTACAAATATGTTCCAGGCTCTAGAAAATCCCATTTTTCTAATAGTTCCTCTGTACATCGTTGGTATATTCTCTAAACCATATACATTTCTATATTTTAAAGAGTCTCTATTTGCATATGCTTCAAATTGACCACTGCCAGTTATGTTTAAAAATTCTGTTCTTCTAAACAATTTATGATACGGAATATATTTATAAGTGCCTTCTTGTATAAACATTGCTGCACCACCTTGACCTGCTAAAACTACATTTCTAGGATTCCAAGTAAATTTATAGTTCCATAAATTAGTATCACTTTCAGGAGCAACTAAACCACCACAAAAAGACTCAAAAAGCAGCATTTTTGCACCACTTTCTCTTATTTTATCAAGTACAAGCATTGCACTCATATGATCCAAACCTGGGTCTAAACCAATCTCATTCATAAAAACTAAACCTTTTTCTTTGGCTAATTTATCTAGTGCTTTCATTTCTTTAGAAATATAGGACGCAGTTACCATATGTTTTTCTAATTTAATACAATCTTTAGCAACTTCTGTATGAAAACGAGCAGGAAGCATTGAAATAACAATATCGCTATTTTGTATTTCTTGCATTCTTTCTTTTTCATTAAAAACATCTAAAATGATAGCTTTAGCATTCTTATGATTATTTATAAGTTTTAGTGCATTTTCAGTAGAAATATCAGCAATTGTTAAGAATAGGTTTTCTGTATTAGATTTATTTAATAAATATTGAATTAATGATGAACTTGATTTTCCTGCGCCAATTATCAATATGTTTTTCATAAAAGAAAGGTGTATTTTTGTATAAACGAAGATACTATAATTGTTTAAAATTTAACAAAAACAGCTAAAAATGTTTAAAAATTTAATAATCACTTGTTTTTTAGGATTATCAGCAGTTTTATTAGGTGCTTTTGGGGCACATGCTTTGAAAGATATACTAACTCCTGATCAATTATTAAGTTATGAAACAGCAATACGGTACCAAATGTATCATGTAATTGTTCTTTTATTTGTAAATATTTTGAAAGACTTTTCTACAAAACAAAAAAATATTATTAGTTACCTTTTTTTTGCAGGAATTTTATTTTTTTCAGGATCAATTTATGCAATTCAATTAACAAGCATAACTGCAAAATCTATTTGGTTCATTACACCTTTAGGGGGTTTGTTTTTTATAGTAGGTTGGTTTTCAATGATTGTAATATTCGCAAAGAAACAAGTGCAGAAGTAAAATTTTAATAATTTTTACTCAAAAATGACCTTGTCTTAAAATATTGTTTAATTTTGCTTGATACTAAAAAATAAAAAAATATTGATATGGTAGATACAAATACGAAATCGATTTCGTTAAATAGTCTAGGAATCAAAAATGCAACAGTTCGTTATCAGTTAACTTCTAATGAATTACATGATGAAACTTTAGCAAGAGAACAAGGTGTAGAATCTTCTTTAGGCGCAATTGCAGTTAACACAGGAGAGTTTACTGGTCGTTCTCCAAAAGATAGATTTATTGTAAAAGACAATATTACTAAAGACCAAGTTTGGTGGAGTGATATTAATCTTCCTTTCGATTCAGATAAATTTGATGCACTTTATAATAAAGTAACAGAGTATCTTTCTGAAAAAGAGATTTTTGTAAGAGATTCTTATGCTTGTGCAGATGAAGATTATAAGTTAAATATTAGGGTTGTAAACGAATACCCTTGGAGCAACATGTTTGCTTATAATATGTTTTTACGTCCAACAGAAGAAGAATTAAAAGATTTTTCTCCAGAATGGACTGTAATAAATGCACCCGGTTTTATGGCAGATCCAGAAGTAGATGGTACTCGTCAACATAATTTTGCAATATTAAATTTTACAAGAAAAGTAGCTCTAATTGGTGGTACAGGTTATACAGGAGAAATTAAAAAAGGAATTTTTTCTGCATTAAACTTTATTTTACCAGTTTACAAAAACACTTTACCAATGCATTGTTCTGCAAATGTTGGTAAAGAAGGTGATACAGCAATTTTCTTCGGATTATCTGGAACAGGAAAAACAACACTATCTACAGATCCTGATAGAAGTTTAATTGGAGATGATGAACACGGTTGGACTGCTGAAAACACTGTTTTTAATTTTGAAGGAGGTTGTTATGCAAAAGTAATTAACTTATCTCAAGAACAAGAACCAGAAATTTTTGCAGCCATTAAAAAGGGGGCAATCTTAGAAAATGTTGTTATGGATGATAAAGGAGCTATCGATTTTGCTGATACTTCTATTACTCAAAATACAAGAGTAAGTTATCCTATTTATCATATTGATAATATAAAAGTACCCTCAATTGGTAAAAATCCAAAAAATATTTTCTTTTTAACAGCAGATGCTTTTGGTGTTTTGCCTCCAATATCTAAATTAACCCCTAATCAAGCAGCATATCACTTTATATCTGGTTATACTGCTAAAGTTGCAGGAACAGAAGCAGGAGTTACTGAACCAACACCAAGTTTTTCAGCTTGTTTTGGAGCGCCTTTTATGCCTTTACATCCTACAAAATATGCAGAAATGTTAAGTAAAAAAATGAAAGATGCTGGGGTAAATGTATGGTTGATAAATACGGGGTGGTCTGGTGGCCAATACGGTGTTGGAAGAAGAATGCCTTTAAAGTATACAAGAGCAATGATTTCTGCAGTTTTAAATGGCGATTTAGGTAGTTATAGATATGAAGATTACCATATTCATTCAGTTTTTGGTGTTGCACAACCTAGAAGTTGTCCAGGAGTTCCTACAGAATTATTAAGCCCAAGAGCAACTTGGAATAATGATGAAGCATATTACAAAACAGCATTTAAATTATCAAATGCTTTTAGACATAATTTTACGCAATTTGAAGATGTTGCAAATGAAGATATTCGTAGAGGAGGACCTCAGCGTTATGCACATTAAGAAATTAAAAGTTAATTCAAAAAATAAAGCATCCAAAATTGGATGCTTTTTTTTTTGAATAATAAGGTAGAATTTATTCTTGTGATTTTACAATCACTTTTACTTCTTCTACTTTATTCTTTGTTTTTTCAACATTTACAGAAACTATAGTTCCAGCGTCATTTGCCTTTTGTTCTATCTCGGCAATTGTACCTTCGAATTCCTGAATTTCTGTTGTTGTTTTTCCATTTATAGTTTTAGAAGTAGTAATTGTAGCAATAGCCAAGTCGTTAGAAGATTGTTTAATGTTTACTTTTACTTCTTTCTTAATTTCTTCGCTATGATTATTTGTTAGAGAATGACCACCTAAAATAGGTGCAATTACCAAACCAATTAAACAAGTAAGTTTAATTAAAATATTCATTGATGGGCCAGAAGTATCTTTAAAAGGATCTCCAACCGTATCTCCAGTTACAGCTGCTTTATGAGCTTCTGAACCCTTATAAGTCATTTCTCCGTTAATTTCTACACCAGCCTCAAAAGATTTCTTAGCATTATCCCAAGCACCGCCAGCATTATTCTGAAAAATTGCCCAAAGTACACCACTAACAGTAACACCAGCCATATAACCACCTAACATTTCTGCAATAGCTAAATTATTCATACCAAAAATCATAGGTACAAATGCTATAATTAGAGGGAAACCAATAGTAAGTAAACCTGGTAACATCATTTCTTTTAAAGATGCTTGTGTAGAGATGGCAACACATTTATCATATTCTGGTTTACCTGTTCCTTCCATAATACCAGGAATATCTCTAAATTGTCTTCTTACTTCTTGTACCATTTCCATAGCAGCTTTACCAACTGCGTTCATTGCTAATGCAGAAAATACAACAGGTACCATTCCACCAACAAATAACATTGCTAAAACGGGTGCTTTAAAAATGTTGATTCCATCAATTCCTGTAAAAGTAACGTAAGCAGCAAAAAGAGCTAAAGATGTTAACGCAGCCGAAGCAATTGCAAACCCTTTACCAGTTGCAGCAGTAGTATTACCAACAGAATCTAAAATATCTGTTCTTTCTCTAACGATTGGGTCTTGTTCACTCATTTCCGCGATACCGCCTGCATTATCAGCAATTGGGCCAAAAGCATCTATTGCTAATTGCATAGCAGTTGTAGCCATCATTGCAGAAGCAGCTAAAGCTACACCATAAAAACCAGCAAAAGCATAAGAAGCCCAAATTGCACCAGCAAATAATAATACTGATGGAAATGTAGAAATCATACCAGTTGCTAAACCAGCTATAATATTTGTTCCTGCTCCTGTTGAAGATTGTTGAACAATTTTTAAAATTGGAGACTTACCTAATCCTGTATAATATTCAGTTACAGATGAAATTACGGCCCCAACAATTAAACCAACTAGGGTTGCATAAAAAACCCTCATTGAAGAAATTTCTTGTAAACCTTCTCCAAAAAATTCCATTTTCATAGTTTCTGGTAACATCCATTTACAAAGAATAAAACAAGCAATTGCTACTAAAGCAATAGAGATCCAGTTTCCTAAATTTAAAGCTCCCATTACTTGAGTTTCTTTTGCTTCATTGTTTTTTATTTTTACCAACATTGTACCAATTATAGAAATGATAATCCCAATACCTGCAATTGCTATTGGTAATAAAATTGGACCAATTCCACCAAAGGCATCAGCAATAGAACCTCCCATATCTTTAATTACATAGTTTCCTAGAACCATAGCTGCTAAGACTGTTGCTACATATGAACCAAATAAATCTGCTCCCATACCTGCAACGTCACCTACATTATCACCTACATTATCTGCAATTGTAGCAGGATTTCTTGGGTCATCTTCTGGTATACCAGCTTCTACTTTACCAACTAAATCTGCTCCAACATCTGCAGCTTTAGTGTAGATTCCTCCACCAACTCTAGCAAATAATGCTATAGATTCTGCTCCTAAAGAAAACCCAGCTAAGGTTTCTAAAACAATTGTCATTTTATCTACAGAAAAAACTCCTTCTGCACCTCCCATAAAGTAATTATAAAAAATTATAAAGAATACTGTTAAACCTAAAACAGCTAAACCAGCAACACCAAGTCCCATTACAGTTCCACCTCCAAAAGATACTTTTAAGGCATTAGGTAAACTTGTACGAGCCGCTTGAGTTGTTCTTACATTTGTTTTAGTGGCAATTTTCATTCCTATATTTCCAGCAAAAGCAGAAAACACAGCGCCACAAATAAAGGCTACAACAATAAGGATATGTGTAGTTGGTACTACAAAAGAAACTACAGTTAGTAAGATGCTTACAATTACAACAAAAATTGCAAGTAATTTATACTCGGCATTTAAGAAAGCTAGTGCACCTTCATAAATATGGTCAGAAATTTCTTTCATTTTACCATCTCCAGCATCTTGTTTCATTACCCATTTTTGCTTAACTAACATGTAGATTAAGCCAATTACTGCCATTAGAATTGGCATGTAAATCATCATTGATTCCATAAATAATATTTAGTTTGATTAATTTAAAACGCGTAAATGTAATAAAATCAAAGTGATAAAAAAAACCACCTTTAATTAAAGATGGTTCATTTATTTAACATTATTATAAGAATATCGTAATTATATGGTAAAAGTTCTTTTTTTCTTATGTTCACTTTCATCATAACGCTTTACACATTCATGATATATTTTAACTGCAGCTGTAGCGTCTCCCCAACCTCCAGTATCTACTTTTTTCTTCTCTAAATCTTTATATACTTTAAAGAAGTGCTCAATTTCTTTTAATCTATGAGGGTTTATGTCAGAAATATCAGTTTTATTACTCCAAATAGGGTCAGAAACTGGTACACAGATAATTTTTTCATCAGGTCCTTTTTCATCAGTCATATAAAAAACGCCAATTGGTCTAACTTCCATAACAACCATTGGGTATGTTGGTTGATGACCTAAAACTAAAACATCTAATGGATCTGAATCTAAAGCTAAAGTTTCTGGAATAAATCCATAATCTCCAGGATACATCATTGATGAAAATAACATTCTATCAAAACGTATTTTATGTAATGTAAAATCGTATTCGTATTTATTTCTACTTCCTTTAGGAATCTCTATTAAAACGTCAAATGTTAATTTTATTTTTTCTTTTATTTCTTTGCTCATAATTTCAGTCTATCTATTTTATGTTCAAAACAAAAATAGTCATAAAATAAGATTTATTTTAGGTTTTAACATATAATTTGCGCAATGGTTTTCGATTTTTAGATATTAATTGGTGAAAAGTAAAAAAGTCCTATTCATTTAATGAATAGGACTTTTTTATATAAATTTTAAATGTAACTTATAGATACATTACATCTTTTACAGCTTTTACAACATCGTTAGAGTTTGGTATCCAAGTCTCTAATAATACTGGAGAATAAGGAGCAGGGGTGTCTGCTGTTGTTATTCTTTTAACAGGTGCATCTAAATAGTCGAATATTTCATCTTGTATTCTATAAGTAATTTCTGTTGCAACACTTCCAAATGGCCATGCTTCTTCTAAAACTACTAATCTATTTGTTTTCTTTACAGATTTAACAATAGCAGCATGATCCATTGGTCTTACTGTTCTTAAATCTATAATTTCTACAGAAATGTTTTCTTTTGCTAACTGTTCTGCAGCTATATATGCTTCCTTAATAATTTTACCAAAAGAAACTAAAGTTACATCTGTACCTTCTCTTTTAATATCTGCAACTCCAATAGGAATAATATATTCTCCTTCAGGAATTTCCATTTTATCACCATACATCTGTTCAGACTCCATAAAAATTACCGGATCATCATCTCTAATAGCAGCTTTTAATAAACCTTTTGCGTCATAAGGGTTAGATGGTACTACAACTTTTAAACCTGGTGTGTTTGCAAACCAGTTTTCAAATGCTTGTGAGTGTGTAGCTCCTAATTGACCAGCAGAACCTGTAGGTCCTCTAAATACAATTGGACAGTTAAACTGACCACCAGACATTTGTCTGATTTTAGCAGCATTATTAATAATTTGATCAATACCAACTAAAGAGAAGTTGAAAGTCATATACTCTACAATAGGTCTATTACCAACCATAGCAGAACCAATAGCAATACCTGCAAAACCAAGTTCAGCAATTGGTGTATCTATTACTCTTTTTTCACCAAACTCATCTAGCATTCCTTTACTAGCCTTGTAAGCGCCATTATATTCTGCAACTTCCTCACCCATTAAATAAACGCTTTCATCTCTACGCATTTCTTCGCTCATTGCTTCGCAAATTGCTTCTCTGAATTGAACTGTTTTCATGTATTATTAAATCTAGTTGTTATTTCACTCGCAAAAGTAAGGAATTAAATGATATTTTTTTTAATCAATTTTTATAAAATCATTGATAATATGATAATAAATACTCAATCGTTTTCGGAATATGTTAAAAAAATAAAAAAATACTATGCATGCATAGTATTTTTTTAAAAAAAAGACGTAATTTCGTTGCAGATAAAATGATTAAAAAATAGAATTTATGAAAATATTGGTATGTATTAGTCATGTTCCTGATACCACTTCAAAAATTAATTTCACAGAAAACGATACAAAATTTGATACAAATGGAGTACAGTTTGTTATTAATCCCTATGATGAGTTTAGCCTTACGAGAGCTATGTGGTTTAAAGAAAAGCAAGGAGCAAGTGTAACAGTTGTAAATGTAGGAAACGTTTCTACAGAGCCAACATTACGTAAAGCCTTGGCTATTGGAGCAGATGATGCAATTCGTGTAAACATGGATGCTACAGATGGTTTATCTGTTGCTAAACAATTAGCAGATGTTGTAAAAAACGGAGGTTATGATTTAGTTTTAGCAGGTAGAGAATCTATAGATTATAATGGAGGTATGGTTCCTGGAATGTTAGCCGCATTATTAGATTTTAACTTTGTAAACGGTTGTGTAGGTATGGAAGTTGATGGAACTTCGGTTTCTCTATCTAGAGAAATTGATGGTGGAAATGAAACTTTAAGTACTGCTTTGCCATTAGTTGTTGCAGGCCAAAAAGGAATTGTAGAAGAAAAAGATTTACGTATACCAAATATGCGAGGAATTATGATGGCTCGTAAAAAGCCTTTAAATGTTGTAGAACCTATTGCAGTAGAAAATTCTACTTCTACAGAGTCATTTGAAAAGCCAGCACCAAAAGGAGCAGTGAAATTAGTAGATGCAGATAATGTAGATGAGTTGATTAACTTATTGCATAATGAAGCTAAAGTGATTTAAAATTGTGTAACTGTTTAAACGTTTATTAGTTTAAACGTTCTCAGTTTAACAAATACACATTTTAATAATTCAACAATTACACATTTAAAATAAAAAATATGTCAGTTTTAGTTTTTGCAGATTCAGCAGAAGGAAAATTCAAAAAGAGTGCTTTTGAAGTAGTTTCTTATGGAAAAAAAGTTGCTGAACAAATAGGAAGTAACGTAGTTGCTTTAACAATTAATGCTAATAACAATGAAGAATTATATACATATGGTGCAGATAAAGTTGTAACTGTATCTAATGATTCTATATCTACATTTAATGCTAATGCATATAAATCAGTAATTAAACAAGTAGCAGATTCAGAAGGTTCTTCTGTAATAATAATTGATTCTAGTATAGATGGATTATTTGTTGCCCCAATGGTTGCTGTTGCGTTAGGAGCTGGTTATGCATCTAATGTAGTTGCTTTACCAAGTGCTACTAGTCCTTTTACTGTAAAAAGAAAAGCGTTTTCAAACAAAGCATTTTCAAACACGGTAATTTCTACGGATAATAAAGTAATAGGTTTAGCAAAAAACTCTTATGGAATTCATGAGAATCCTGTTTCCGGAACAACAGAAAGTTTTGATGCTTCTATTTCTGAAGCAGACTTAGGTGTAAAATCTGAAAAAGTAGAAAAAGTTACAGGAAAAATTACAATTGCAGATGCAGATATTGTAGTTTCTGCTGGTAGAGGTTTAAAAGGTCCAGAAAATTGGGGAATGATAGAAGAGTTAGCAGATGTTTTAGGTGCTGCGACTGCTTGTTCTAAACCAGTTTCTGATTTAGGTTGGCGTCCTCATGGAGAACATGTTGGTCAAACCGGTAAACCAGTTGCTTCAAATTTATATATTGCTATCGGTATTTCTGGAGCAATCCAACATTTAGCAGGTATTAATGCATCAAAAGTAAAAGTAGTTATCAATACAGATCCAGAAGCTCCTTTCTTTAAAGCTGCAGATTATGGTATTGTTGGTGATGCTTTTGAGGTAGTGCCTAAATTAATAGAGAAGCTAAAAGCATTTAAACAAGCTTAATTCAAATATTCAAACAGTGTTTTTAAAGAAAACCTATTAGTTTAATAGCTATTAGGTTTTTTCTTTTTTAAAAACTGATGAAATAAAAGTTTTCAATCTATTATTTTTATTAAATTGTGCCCTTTAAAAAAGTATATTCTAAAGATAAAATATACTTTTTCTTTTTTGTAGAATCATATATGAGCTTAATACTACTATCCATCAAAGGAATTTCATACAGTCAAACTCAAAGTGGTGCTTATGCATTGGTTTTGAGTGAAATGGAAGGAGCAAGGACTTTACCAATTATAATTGGAGCTTTTGAAGCACAATCTATAGCAATTGCTTTAGAAACAGAAATTAGACCTCCAAGACCTCTTACACACGATTTGTTTAAAACATTTTCTGATCGATTTGAAATACATATAAAAGAAGTAATTATTCATAAATTAGTTGATGGAGTTTTCTTTTCGAGTTTAGTCTGCGAAAAAGATGGAGTTGAAGAAGTTATAGATACTAGAACTTCTGACGCTATTGCAATTGCAGTTCGTTTTAATGCGCCAATTTACGCTTATGAAAATATTTTAGATAAAGCTGGTATTTATTTAAAAGTTGAAGAAGAAATGGAACTCGAAAATAAGCAAGAGTCTACAGAAATTTCAATAGAATTAGAAGAGATTATAACACAAGATGATAATAGTTTTTCAAGTTTGTCGCTTAAAGAACTACATAATCAATTAAACAATGCAGTTGAAGATGAAAATTACGAAGTAGCTGCCAAAATTAGAGACGAAATTAGTAATCGTTCTTAAATTCTTACCCTTATGAAAAATTTTTTTATACTCCTATTTTCAATAGTTTCATTAGTAACGTATTCTCAAGAATTAGATCAGAATTGGAGTTTTTTATCTATAAATAAAGTAGACGGAACAGAATTTATTAAAACAGATTCTACTGATGTTTTTACTTTAAAGAATGGGAGTTTTACTTATTCTTTAAAAGGAAAAGATAATTTAAAGGCTTCTGGAAATTATATTCATCAGAATAATTTATTGATTTTTAACTATAAAGAACCAAAAGATACTGTAAGATATTTTAATATAATTTCTTCTGATAACGCTAGTTTAACACTTTCTGAAAATGATGTAGTCTATAATCTATCATCTAAGGAATATGCAAAAATTATAATTCCAGTAGAAGAAGTAAAATTAATAATTGAAGATAATGTTGTAGCTATTAATGAAGTTTCTAATGAAATTGTTCCAAGCCAAAATTTTTCTTTTAATAGTTTGTGGCGTGGTGTTTCAGGTATGGTTTCTCTGATAGTTATTGCTTTTTTATTTAGTGCTAATAGAAAAGGAATTGATTGGAAAACTGTAGGGTTAGGAGTTGCTTTTCAGCTAATTATTGCTATTGGTGTTTTAAAAGTACCTTTTGTACAGAAAGCATTTGAGTTGGTTGGAAGTTTATTTATAGAAATACTAAATTTTACAAGAGCAGGAAGTGAATTTCTATTTAGTGGTTTGGTTGGAGATATGGATTCTTTTGGCTTTATATTTGCATTTCAAGTTTTGCCAACAATCATTTTCTTCTCAGCATTAACATCATTATTATTTTATCTTGGTGTTATTCAATTTTTAGTAAAAGCTTTAGCAATTTTATTGTCAAAGATTTTAAAAATATCAGGTGCAGAAAGTTTATCTGTAGCTGGTAATATCTTTTTAGGACAAACAGAAGCGCCTCTTTTAATTAAAGCATATTTAGAGAAGATGAATAGGTCTGAAATGCTTTTAGTAATGATTGGAGGTATGGCAACTGTTGCAGGAGCTGTACTTGCAGCTTATATAGGTTTTCTTGGAGGAGATGATGAAGTTTTAAGATTGGTATATGCAAAACATTTGTTAGCGGCGTCAGTAATGGCTGCACCTGGTGCAATTGTTATTTCAAAAATTTTATATCCTCAGACAGAAAAGGTAAATACAGATGTAAAAGTATCCTCTGAAAAAATAGGATCTAACATTTTAGATGCAATTGCAAACGGTACAACAGAAGGTCTGCAGTTAGCAATGAATGTTGCAGCAATGTTGTTGGTTTTTATTGCATTTATTGCAATGTTAAACGGCGGTTTAAATTTAGTTGGAAGACTTACTAGTTTAAATGAGATTATTGCTGCAAATACAGCTTATAACAATTTATCACTAGAATTTATTTTAGGTTATACTTTTGCGCCTTTAATGTGGTTAATTGGTGTTGCAAAAGAAGATATGGCTTTAATGGGCCAATTATTAGGTATTAAGTTAGCGGCAAGTGAGTTTGTAGGTTACATACAGCTTGCTGAATTAAAAAATGTAGCGAATGCAACTCATTTAACATATAATAAATCTATTATTATGGCTACTTATATGTTATGTGGTTTTGCAAATTTTGCTTCAATAGGAATCCAAATAGGAGGTATTGGTTCTTTAGCTCCTGGGCAAAGAAAAGTTTTATCAGAATTTGGAATGAAAGCCTTAATTGGTGGTACAATTGCTTCTTTAATGTCTGCTACAATTGCAGGTATGATTATAGGGTAAAAAGAGTGTAATTGTTTAAACAGTTAAACGAATAACAAATAAAAGCTTACACATCAAAATGAAACAATATCACGATTTAGTAAAGCACGTTTTAGAAAACGGAAATGAAAAGGGAGATAGAACAGGAACAGGAACAAAAAGTGTTTTTGGATATCAAATGCGTTTTGATTTGAGTGAAGGTTTTCCAATGGTAACCACCAAAAAGTTACATTTAAAATCTATTATTTATGAACTACTTTGGTTTATAAAAGGAGATACAAATATTAAATATTTACAAGAAAATGGTGTGAAAATCTGGAATTCTTGGGCAGATGAAAATGGAGATTTAGGTCCTGTTTATGGTCATCAATGGCGTAATTGGAATAGCGATGAGGTAGATCAATTAAAAGAAGTTATAGATACATTAAAGAATAATCCTAATTCTAGAAGAATGTTGGTGTCCGCATGGAATCCATCTGTATTACCAGATACTTCTGTTTCTTTTTCTGAAAATGTTGCTAATAATAAAGCAGCACTACCACCTTGTCATGCATTTTTTCAATTTTATGTGTCAGACGGAAAATTGTCTTGTCAATTATACCAAAGAAGTGCAGATATATTTTTAGGAGTTCCTTTTAATATCGCTTCTTATGCTTTGTTTACAATGATGATTGCACAAGTTTGTGGTTATGAAGCAGGAGAGTTTATTCACACTTTTGGAGACGCTCATATTTATAATAATCATATAGAACAATTAGAATTACAATTGTCTAGAGATATTAGGACATTACCAAAAATGAAAATAAATCCTACAATAAAAAATATCGAAGATTTTAAGTTCGAAGATTTTGAGTTGTTAGATTACAATCCACACCCACATATAAAAGGTGCAGTTGCAGTATAATAAAAAAGAGCTTTCAAATTAATTTGAAAGCTCTTTTTTTATGTTTGTTATAAACTTAATATACTGTTATCGGTTCCAGCAAAATCATTCCATGCTAAACCATCAGCTTCTAATTCGTTTACATATTCTCCATCTACTATATATCTAAACTCATAAGAATTTCCTGCATCTAAATCAACAGTACCTTTAAAAGATCCGTTTTTTAATTTTTTAAGAGGTGTTGCTTCAGAATTCCACTCATTAAAGCTTCCAACTACTGCAACATTTTTTGCTTCTTCAGCAGGTAAAGTAAAAGTAACTTTACAAACTGGTTTGCTTTTTAAAAATTGTTTCTTAATTGCCATAATTTTTTATTTTAAATAATAAGGTAAATGTAGATAAGTCGTATGTTTAATCAAACAAAACCCTTACACAATGTTTAAGATTTATCAGTTTCTTAATATGCCAACGTAAAATATTAATTATTCTAAAAAAAAGATATTTAAAATTATTGAATTTAAAATTAAATGAAGCTTCTTTTAGCTTGATTTTCAGAGTTTTTTGTATCGAAAACGTATTCGCATTATAAAATTTTTCTCAAAAAATCATAAAAACATCAAATCTCAAAACTTTTACATTAATTTTGCATAAAATTAATGAGAACAGATGATTACAATTATAGCTGCAATTGCAAAGAATAACGCTTTAGGAAAAGACAATGATTTAATTTGGCATTTACCAGCAGATTTAAAAAGGTTTAAAAAAACCACAACTGGTCATCATATATTAATGGGTAGAAATACTTATGAGTCTATTGGAAAACCTTTGCCAAATAGAACTACTGTTATTATTACTAGAAATGATAATTATTTTAAAGATGGTTGTTTAATTGCTAGCAGTTTAGAAGATGCAATTGAGTTGGCAAAAGAAGATGAGCATACTTTTATTATTGGTGGCGCACAAATTTATGCCTATGCAATTAAAAATAATATTGCAGATGCTTTAGATATTACATTAGTACATAATGAGTTTGAAGCAGATGTATATTTTCCTGAAATAGATTTAAATATTTGGGAAGAAGTTGCTAGAGAAAATTTTAAAGCTGATGAAAAAAACAAATTTGATTATAGTTTTTTAAAATTTAAGAAGAAAGCTAATTAATTCTATTTGCTCTAAAACCACCACCAAGATTCATTCTGTATTTTTGTTGTGCGAATAAAAAGTAATTAAATAACTTATAATTTACATCATATCCATAATTTGTTCCCGATTGAAAATCGATAATATTCTCATAGATACTAGAATCAAATTGGCTAATATTTCTTACTCGATTATTCCATGTAAGCACCCAAGTTCTATTTCTTGCTTCTAAATATGATTGTGAATAAAAACCTTCTGGTTTTGCTATTGAGTTTAAAAAAGCATTAAAACCAATATCAATAATTATAATTTGATATTCTAAGCTATCATTAGCAATAATAACAGGTTTCTCTGTTTTTATAGTGTCCTTTATTGGTGATGATGCACAAGATCCAATAAATAGACCGATAGATAAAAGAATAAATATTTGTTTTAAAAGTTTCATAATCAGAAGTTTTATGAATAGTAAAGTTGCAAAAATTATTCCGAAAACCATTGGTTTTTAATTCTTTTAACATTAATTTCATCCTTTAAAATAGAAAAAATGAAGCAAAGGTGTTTTTGGGTTACAGATAGTAAATTGTATCAAAATTATCATGATAATGAATGGGGAGAACCTGTTTTTGATGATGCTACTTTGTTTGAATTTTTAATTTTAGAAACTTTTCAGGCGGGTTTAAGTTGGATTACAATTTTAAATAAAAGAGAAAACTTTAGGAAAGCATTTGACAATTTCGATTATAAAAAGATTGCAAATTACTCTGAAGATAAATATGAGTCTTTATTACAAGATGCTGGTATTATTAGAAATAAGTTAAAAGTAAAAAGTGCAATTACTAATGCTGGTTTATTTATGGATGTACAAAAAGAGTTTGGTTCTTTTTCTAAATTTATTTGGAGTTATGTTAACGATAAACCAATTGTAAATAAATTTGAAAAAAGAGCAGATGTACCAGCAACAACAGCATTGTCAGATACGATTTCTAAAGATTTAAAAAAACGAGGATTTAAGTTTGTAGGTTCTACAGTTATGTACGCATACATGCAAGCAATTGGTATGGTAAACGACCACACAACAGATTGTTTTAAATATTCAAGTTAAAATAAAACTTAATTTCCAAAAAGAAAACGAATAGCTACAAAAATAGCAATGATTAGTCCACCATAAATAGCTACTTTTTTTCCTGCGTTTTTGTAATAGCGTTCATGGTTTTTTAAATCTTTTTTATAGCTCCATATAATTAAAGAGCCAAAAGCAAGTACAAAGAAAATGATAAAAATAATTCTTCCTGTAGTAAAATAAGCACCTAAATACATTCTTTTCTTTCTTTATAAGTTTTGTAATATAAGAATTTATGAAATTTCAGGTTTCCATAAAGTTTCTATATATTGTTGGTTACAAAATTACAAATTAAATGAAGAACGCCATCGTTTTTGGAGCAACTTCTGGAATAGGAAAATCTTTAACCAAAATTTTAATAAACGAAGGTTATAAAGTAGCTGTAACTGGCAGGAGATTAGAGAACCTAGAAGCTTTAAAAAAGGAATATCCAGATCAAATATTAGTAAAAAAAAATGATATACAGGAATTAGATGCTTTAGAAAAAACGTTTAATGAAATCGTTTCGGAATTTAAAACTATTGATTTGGTTATACAATCTTCTGGTGTTGGTTTTGTAAACCCAAAATTAGATTGGGAAAAAGAAAACCAAACAATTTTAACAAATGTTTTAGGCGTTACTAAATTGTATATTTTAGCATATAAGCTATTTAAAAAACAGCAATTTGGTCATCTAGTTGGTATTTCGTCTATAGCCTCAATAAGGGGTAGTAGAGCAGCACCAGTTTATTTTGCTTCTAAAGCGTATCAAAAATCGTATTTAGAGGGTTTATTTATTAAGACAAAAACCATAAAATCTAAAAAAGTTTTTATATCTGAAATTAGACCAGGTTTTGTTGATACACCAATGGCATTAGGAGAAAATGTTTTTTGGATGGTACCTGTAGAAAAAGCTGCGCAACAAATTTATACGGCAATTAAAAAGAAAAAAAGGGTTGTTTATATTTCTAAACGTTGGATATTGGTTGCTTGGGTTTTAAAAATAGTGCCTACTTGGTTGTTAAAAAAACTTACTTAAAATATATATTTAAATTAAAAAATAATAATGAAAAACAAAATAGCAGCAGTATCAGAATTTCATACAGCATTCAAATTAAATATGAATAACAAGCCAATTGCAAGTATTGGAGAAGATAGAAAAAAATTACGTTTCGAGTTGATGAAGGAAGAGAATGAAGAATACTTAGAAGCTGCACAGAACAACGATTTGGTTGAGGTTGCAGATGCCTTGGGAGATATGTTATATATTTTATGTGGTACTATTATAGAACATGGTATGCAAGATAAAATTGAAGAGGTATTTAACGAAATACAACGCAGTAATATGAGTAAATTGGGTGAAGATGGTAAGCCTATTTATAGAGAAGATGGCAAGGTTTTAAAAGGTCCAAATTACTTTAAACCCAATATTCAAGAAATTTTAGAGAAATAAGATAGCTTTCATATCTTAAAAGAAGATGGAAATCAGATGTTTATATAAATTATAATTAAGCTTACAACAATAAGAATTAAATATAGTTATATGTTGTTTTAGTAATAATTTAATTTTCTGTTTTCCTCTTTTAGAAATATATAATGTTGTTCTAAAAATTGGAACGATTTACAGCTAAAAATCAAATAATTTATAGTTCTTTATAAATACGTTTTCAGTTGAATAATTATAGTTTAAAAACCAATTTCGGTTTATTGTATCTAAAAGATAATAGATTAAAAGACATCTCGTTTAATACGGTTTTTACAACTATATTTATTTAAATTTCATAATTATCACCTTCACTTGCAAAACGAAAACCTAATTTTTCAATTATAGTTCTTTCTTTACTATTTTTTTGCAACGTAGGATTTGTGTGGTTAAAATGAATGAAAATAACTTTGTTTTTAGTTTTTAAAGATTCATTTTTAAATAAATCTACAGTTTCTTGTATAAATGGATGTGGTACCTCGGACATTGCTCTTTTTACTTCATTCTGATTTAAAAAAGTTGCGTCTAAAAAAGCATAATCTACTTTTTTAACTTCTTCAATGATATTCTTATCCCAAGTTTTCCATTTATCAATATCAGGTATAAACAATGCCGATTTTTTAGTTCCTTCAATTTTATAGCCAACCGTTTCAGAAAATTCATCTCTATGCGGTACTTTAAATGGTGTCGTTTTTAACTTATTATTTAAAACCATTAAAGAATCGTGTTGTAAACTTTTTAAAACTATGTTTTTTAAACTTATTAGTTGGCTCCAAGGTCCATTTTTTTGTAAAAAATCTTTCATCTTAGGCATTGCAAATACGTTAATATTACTTTTACCATATGCTTCTCTTCCAAAATACATTAATCCAGTATAATGACCAATGTGAGCATGTGTTAAAAAAACGCCATCAATAATGTTTTCTTTTTTAAGGTGATTTAACTCTAAATGAGCTAATTGGGTATGCATGTCTGGTGAAGCTTCAAAGATCCATTTTTGTTTGTTCTCAATATCAACTAAACCTAAAGCAACTACGCTTTTTTTCTTATTTATTCCGTTATAAAAGTTGGCGCAACAAGTTCTTTGACAACCAATATGAGGATAACCACCATCTTGGGCTATACCTAAAACGGTAATGTATTGTTTATGATTATTCTTTTTTGTTTGCTCATTTTTTTTAGAACAATTAATAGTAAAAACTAATATAAGTAAGTATAAAAAGTTTGTTTTCATTGTTTTAATTTAGTGTAAAAATTTTTATACCATTATGGTCATCTGTAGTGTAGTTGTTGCTTAAAATTATGTTTTTAGCCAGATAATTATAATTAAAAATAGTCCAATCATTTACGGCTTTAAAATCTTCTAAAGCTTCACGAAAAGAAATAAGATGATGACTTTTACTTTCTATACTAAAAGCTCCGGTAGAAACAAAAAAAGTATTGTTAGTATTGTCCTTTAATTCATGCGCTAAAAAGATTCTACCATGATTATTAATTGTTGTTGGGTTTGCGTTATCAGACCAGGTTTCCATATACTGTGTTATCCAAGTTTCATTTTCAAATAAGCCATAATAGCCGGTAGATGAACCGCTTCTCATTAAAAAACCGTTAGTTTTTAAGAAATTTACTATATTTTCTTCTGCTTCTAATTTATTTGTTGCTATAAAATCTAACCAAATAATATTAATTGGCTCAAGAATAGCCTTCCCATTTTGTTTAATGCCAATCCAATTTGCAATCGAGTTTATTTCGGGTGTTTTTTTATTAAACATCCAAAGACCAACCTCTAAATTAAGTTCTTCTTTATTTTTGCGATTTATTTGTATGTTTTCACTTATGGACACTTGTTCTTGTCTAAATTCAAATACATCAGTTTTGTCTGAGCATGAAGTAGTAAGAAGAAGTAAAACAAAAAGAAAACTAGCTCTAAACAAGATTTATAATTTTTCTTAAAGCTACAAAAAAAAGCATCAATATTTAAATTGATGCTTCCTAATTATTTTATTTTATTAAAAACTATATAAACACTCTCCATCCGTAAGGATCTTCTGTTTTGTTTGTTTGTATGTCTGTAATTTTTTTCTTTAATATTTGTGCAAAAGGATTTTCTAATTCTGGTAACTCAAAATCACTTTCTTTATAACCAAAACCAGCAATTGGAGATATAACTGCTGCAGTACCAGCTCCAAACATTTCTTTTAAATTACCATTCTGTGCAGCTTCTACAACTTCTCCAACAGAAATTTTTCTAACTTCAGTTTTTATGTCATTGTCTTCTGCAATTTGTAAAATACTTTTACGAGTAATTCCATCTAAAATACGATCACTTGTAGGGCTCGTAATTAATGTATCGTTAATTCTGATAAAAATATTCATCGCTCCCGCTTCTTCAATAAATTGGTGCGTGTTATCATCTGTCCAAATTACTTGGTTGTAACCTCTATCTATAGCTAATTGAGTTGGGTAAAACTGAGCAGCATAATTACCACCAGCTTTTGCAAAACCAACACCACCATTAGCAGCACGCGCAAATTTTTCTTCAATTAAAACTTTTACTTTACCTGCAAAATAAGCTCCTGAAGGTGCGGTACAAATAATTAATTTATATTCATCTGCTGGAGAGGCATGAAAACCGTTACCTGTTGCAAACATAAAAGGTCTTATGTATAAAGAGCTACCTTCGTTTGTAGGAATCCAATCGCTATCAACTTCTAATAATTTCTTTAATCCATCCATAAAGATGTCTTCTGGAATTTGAGGAATTACCAAACGTTCTGCAGACTTGTTTAGACGTTTACAATTGTCTAAAGGTCTAAAAAGCATTTTGTTTCCGTCTGCATCTTTATATGCTTTCATTCCTTCAAAAATAGATTGTCCGTAATGGAATATTTTTGATGAAGGATCTAAAGAAATAGGAGCAAAAGGCTCTATAGTTGGTGTTTGCCACTCTCCGTTTTTAAAATTGCAAACAAACATGTGATCAGAATAAACGCTACCAAATGGTAAATTATCAAAATCTACAGAATCTATTTTCGATTTTTCTATATGTTGAATTTCTATATTAGATTTCATTTTTTTAGTCTATTAATTTATATTACAAATGTACATAATTTATTAATCTGTTTATATAGCAAATAATTGATTTTCTTGTTAAATTTCTTACCTTTGAAATTGATTAATTCAAATAAAATTCAGATGAAAAATTTAATGAGACTTAGTGTAATAACACTATTAATTTTTGGTGCATGTAAAAAAGAAAAAGCAGAAAAAATTACTGAAGAAGTAAAAAAAGAAGTAATTGCTTTTGATTCTTATGGAGATAAAATAACAGATGAAGCTGCCTTAACTGCTGCAGATATGTTAACAAAATTTAAAGGCTTAAAAGTAGGTGATACTATTAATGCAAAATTTGCTTCTACGATTAAGGAAGTTTGTTCTAAAAAAGGATGTTGGATGAAGTTACCTTTAGATTCTAATACAGAAACTATGGTACGTTTTAAAGATTATGGTTTTTTTATGCCGTTAGATGCTAATAACAAAGAAGTAGTTGTTGAAGGTAAGGCATTTGTAAAAGAAACTTCTGTAAAAGAACTACAGCATTATGCAGAAGATGCAGGAAAAAGTAAAGAAGAAATAGCAAAAATTACTGAGCCAAAAATGGAGTTTTCTTTTGAGGCAAACGGTGTTTTAATGAAAAAGTAATGAAGAATTTACTTCATATAGTTTTGCTTTTGTTTCTTTTTGGGTGTTCGCAGAAAAAAGAAAAAGAAGTAATTATTACAGAAAGTAAGATGTATAAGCAGTCAGAAATGGCTGCTTTAATGCTTAAAATGTATGCTGTTAACTTAGAAAATAAGGCGTTAATTTTAGACGGGAAATTGCCAAATAGTATTCCTAAAGAATTTACAAATATTCATACAGCTAAACTTACAGACCCATCGGATAGAAATGCAGCATTTAAAGGTTTTTCAGATTTTTATTTAAAAACATATGAGCAGGTAACAACTACAACTAAAGACTCTTTATCTGTAAAACATAACAATACAATTAACAGTTGTATTGCTTGTCATAAAACAACATGTATTGGTCCAATACCTAAAATTAAAAAACTTTTAATTCATTAATTGTGAAAAGAGAAATTATAATTACTTCAGATGGTTCTTCAACAATTCATTTACCAGATTGGGACGAACAATATCATTCTAAAAATGGTTCTATTAATGAAACTTACCATGTTTTTATAAATAGTGGATTAAAACAAGTTAAAACGGAAGAAGTATCGATTTTAGAAATTGGTTTTGGAACCGGATTAAATTGTTTTATTACGTATTTAGCAAGTAAAAGAAAAATTGATTACGTTGGTGTAGAAGCTTATCCTGTTACTGCAGAAGAAGTGAAAAAAATGAATTTTATTTCTGTATTAGAAGCAGAAAAAGAAAGCGATATGTTTGATAAAATTCATGATGTTTCTTGGGATGAGAAACATCAAATTTCAGACAGATTTTCACTTTTAAAAAGAAAACAGTTCTTTGAAGATATAGAGGATAAAGATGTTTTTAATTTAATTTATTTTGATGCATTTGGCGCTCGTGTTCAACCTCAATTATGGACTGAAGAAATTTTTCAAAAAATGTTTGATGCTTTAAAAGTTGATGGAGTTTTAGTAACTTATTCTGCAAAAGGAAGTGTTAGAAGAGCTATGCAAGCGGTTGGTTTTATGGTTGAAAGATTACCTGGTCCTCCTGGAAAAAGAGAAATGTTAAGAGCAACTAAAAAATAGTTACACATTATTAAGTAATTCATAAGAACAAATTGTAATTTTCAATTTGTATTATTAATATTTAAACATAATATGGAATTCAAAAGAAAATTTGGTAGAAAAAAAGAAGCTAAACCTGTTAAAGGTTTATTCTTAGTTTTACTATTAGCTATAGCAATAATTCTTTGGTATAAAGCAGAATCTATTATGAACGCTTTGTTTTAGAAGTTAAAAAAATAAGTATTGTGGCTGTAGAAAAAATTATTTTAGGGATCGATCCTGGAACTACTATTATGGGTTTTGGGTTGATAAAAGTGGTAGGTAAAAAGATGGAATTTATTCAGATGAATGAGTTAATGCTTAAAAAATACGATGATCATTACTTAAAATTAAAGCTCATTTTTGAACGCACAATAGAATTGATTGATACGTACAACCCAGATGAAATTGCTATTGAAGCACCTTTTTTTGGTAAAAATGTACAGTCTATGTTAAAATTAGGTAGAGCGCAAGGTGTTGCTATGGCAGCTGGTTTATCTAGAGAAATACCTATTACAGAATATTTGCCAAAGAAAATTAAAATGGCTGTTACTGGCAGTGGAAGTGCAAGTAAGGAGCAAGTTGCTTTAATGCTAAAGTCTTTATTAAATTTAAAAACGTTACCCAAAAACTTAGATGCAACAGATGGTTTAGCTGCTGCAGTTTGTCATTTTTATAATTCAGGAAGAGTTGTTGGAGGAAAAAATTATTCTGGTTGGGCGAGTTTTGTAAAACAGAACGAGAAACGTGTTAAGAAATAAAATTTAGTTTTCAGAAGCAGTAGTAGTTTTCAGGTTGTTTTAAAAAAAAAATATGAGTTTTAAAGGTTTGTTAGCATTTAAGAAGTCTTTTTCTTTGTCAATGAAGATTTTTGAAATTTCAAAAACTTTTCCAAAAGAAGAAAAATATTCTTTAACAGATCAAATTCGAAGATCTTCTAAAAGTGTCTCTGCAAATATATCTGAAGTATACAGAAAAAGACTTTATCCAAAACATTTTGTAAGTAAATTAAGTGATTATGATGCTGAGAACTCAGAAATGTTAACTTGGTTAATGTTCGCATAAAAATGAAACTATATAAATGGAAAAATGTATAAAAATTTGTCTTCCGAAAATTTAGAAGTAGGAAAATTGATAAATTAGATGATTAATAACCCTAGTAAATTTGTAGTAAACAAAACTGCAAACTGATACTGAAAACTGTAAACTAATTTGGCAGGAATCTATATTCACATCCCATTTTGCAAACAAGCATGTTTTTATTGCGATTTTCATTTTTCTACTTCAATGAAGAAAAAAGAAGATATGATTTCTGCTCTTGTAAAAGAAATAGAAATAAGAAAAAACGAACTTAATAATGATGTTATAGAAACTATTTATTTTGGAGGCGGAACACCTTCAGTTCTAAACACATCAGAAATTCAGCAATTAATAGATGCTGTTTATAAAAATCATACAGTAGTCGATGCTCCAGAAATTACTTTAGAGGCAAATCCGGATGATTTATATGAAGAAAAAATAATAGCGTTTTCTAAATCACCTATTAATAGGCTAAGTATAGGTATTCAATCTTTTTTTGAAAAAGATTTAAAATTAATGAATAGAGCTCATAATTCATACGAAGCAAAAAAATGTTTATCAGTAGCAACTCGCTATTTTAAAAATATATCTGTCGATTTAATATACGGGATACCAGATTGTACAAACGAAGAATGGAAACAGAATATACAAACAGCATTAAGTTTTGGTGTTCCTCATATTTCTAGTTATGCATTAACCGTAGAGCCAAAAACAGCATTAGAAACGTTAATAGCAAAAGGAAAAATTAAAAATGTTGATGATGAAAAAGCACAAGAGCAATTTAATATTTTAATTGACGAATTAGATAAAGCTGATTTTATACATTATGAAACTTCTAACTTTGGTAAAGAAGGTTTTTTTAGTAAAAATAACTCTTCTTATTGGTTAGGAAAAAGCTATTTAGGTATTGGCCCTTCTGCACATTCATTTAATGGTAAACAACGAAGTTGGAATGTAAGAAACAATGCTAAATATATAAAAAGCATTCAGGGAAATAAATTACCAATTGAACGGGAAATTTTATCAATTTCAGACAGGTATAATGAATATATTATGACTGGTTTAAGAACAATTTGGGGTGTTTCTTTAGAGAAAATTAAAAATGATTTTGGTCTATCTTATGTCGAATATTCAGAAAATCAATCTAAAAAACATATTGAACAAGAATTATTGTATATTGAAAACCAAGTTTTAAAAACCACACAAAAAGGTAAGTTTTTATCTGATGGAATTTCATCAGATTTATTTATCTTAAATTAAAAAAGATACTTTAACAAGTTCCGCATAAATGAAGGCAATAATAGAATATAATTCAAGAAAAATAGAAGTAAATATTTCTGATCCTATAGATATTTCTATTCCAATAGATACCTTAAAACAAAATGTAAATGCTTGGTATGTAGATGATCCAAAGATATTTCCAGAAGAACTAGATGGCGAAGTTATTAAAGTGTCTGAAGGTGCTGTTGTCAATTTTAATAACATTCATTTTAACCCACATTCGCATATAACCCACACAGAATGTGTTGGTCATATTACAGAAGAAATTCACTCGGTAAATAAAAATTTAAAATATTTTATTTTTTTAGCAGAAGTGGTTACAATTGCTCCTTTATTTCATAATGGAGATTTTTTAATAGGAGTTAAACAATTAAAAAATGCTTTACGAAATAAGAAACGTGATGCTATTGTAATTAGAACTTTGCCAAATTTAGAGGAGAAAAAATCAATGCAATATTCAAATACAAATCCAACTTATTTATCTGAAAAAGCTGCCATTTATTTAAAAGAAAAAGGAATTAAACATTTGTTAATAGATTTACCTTCTGTAGATAAAGAAAAAGATGACGGCCAATTGTTATCTCATAATGCTTTTTGGAACACTTCTGGAAAATTAAGAATGGATGCAACCATTACAGAGTTTATTTATGTACCAAATTCGGTTGAAGATGGTGAGTATTTATTAAACTTAATGATTGCGCCTTTTGAGAATGATGCTACACCAAGTAAGCCCATTTTGTATAAGATTATCAAGTAAATTATGAAGGCAGCTTTTAAGAAAAAATATATCCTTTACATTGTTTTAGTTGTTTTTATATTGCTGATTAAAGGTGCTGTTTATTCTGATATATCTGTAGAAGCTTTAAAAGCCGAATATGCAAATGAGTATTCTAAGTTTATTGAGGTTAATGAAATGCAAGTGCATTATAGAGATGAAGGTAAAGGGTTTCCTATTATATTAATACACGGTACAGCTTCTTCATTGCACACTTGGAACGATTGGACTAAGGAACTTACACAAACTTATAGGGTAATTAGAATGGATTTACCTGCATTTGGCATTACAGGACCTAATAAAAATGCAGATTATTCTATAAAAGCATACACACAATTTCTGCATCAGTTTTTAGCTAAAATGGAAATTGATAAATTTTATTTAGTAGGAAATTCTTTAGGTGGTAATATTGCATGGAATTACGCTGCAGAATATCCAGAAAAAATTGAAAAACTGATTTTAGTTGATGCAAGCGGTTTACCAACAAATAAACCACAACCTGCTATTTTTAAAATGGCAAAAACACCAGTTCTAAGCTCACTTTTTTTATATGTAACTCCAAAAATTTTCATTAAAAAGAATATGAAAGAAGTGTATGGAGATGAAACAAAAATCACTGATGATTTAGTTAATCGTTACCATAAAATGGCTTTAAGAGTTGGTAATAGACAAGCTTTTATTGATAGAGCTAAAATAGATTTTAAACTAGGAGAAAAGGATAATTTAAAGAAACTAAAAAGTATACAAACGCCAACTTTATTAATTTGGGGAGCAAAAGATAATTGGATTCCTTTAGATAATGGAAAACGAATGAATAATGCTTTAATAAACTCTAAATTAGTTGTTTTAGAAAACTCAGGTCATGTTCCTATGGAAGAGAGTCCAGAAGAGAGCTTGATTATTTTGAAGGAGTTTATAGGGATTCGCTAACGGTCTTGTGTATGAAACGTAGCGTGTAAATAAACGCTAACTTTTCGGATAAAACACGAGCCGAATTTTTATTTTTTATGTTTAACTTTATTTTCTAAATATACAAAAATAAAAATTTGGCGTACTTAATAAATAAGC
>CAJQQH010000070.1 GCA_905480405.1 uncultured Polaribacter sp.
TAGGTCAACCAGAAGATGTTGCCGGAGTTGTATCCTTTTTAGCAAGTAAAGATGCTGCCTTTATTACAGCAGAAACTATCCAAGTAGGTGGTGGACAAGCTTTAGGTATTTAATAAATAAAGTACTTATTTAAATTGATAATAAACCTCTCTAAAATTTATTTTAGAGAGGTTTTGTTTTTATATGAAGAATCTCTAACAATTAATTCTGCATCTAGAATTTGCTTGTTTAATTCTTGTGTTACTGTTTTCTTTTTTATATGATTTAGAAAAGTTTCAGCAGCTAACTTTCCTATTTTTTCACTATGCTGATTTACACTCGTAATTTTAGGAGTTAGCATATCAGTAAAAGGTTCGTTACCAAAACCAACCAACGCTATTTCTTCAGGTACTTTAATATTGTTTTCATTTAACACTTGTAGTGCACCTAAAACAGCATAATCACCTGCTACATAAACGGCATCAGGTCTGTTTTTTATATTTAACAACTGAAGCATTTTTTTTCTTCCGTTTTCTATAGAAAGGTTTGTTTCAATTAATAATTCTTGATCTAAAGGTAAATTGTATTTTTTTAATGTATCAATATATCCCTTAATTCTGTTATTATATATTCTAGTACGTTTAAAACCGCCAATGTGAGCTATTCTTTTGCAACCTTGTTCAACTAAATGCTCTACTATTATTTTACTGCTTTTATAATCATCAATTCCTATATAATCTACATTTAAATCATTTTCTCCCCTATCAAATAAAACTAATGGAATTCCTTTTGATTTAATTTTTTCATAATAACTTAAGTCTACAGTTTCATTTGCCATAGAAGCAATAATTCCATCTACTTGGGTAAATAAAAGAGCATCTATACTGTCACATTCTTTTTTATAAGATTCATTAGATTGAGTAATAATAATATTATATCCTTTTTTATTTAATACTTCTTCTATGTTTTGAATTACAGATGAAAAAAAGTTGCTATTTGTTCTTGGCACAATAACACCCACTAACTTACTTTTCCCACTTCTTAAAGCACTTGCTAAATGATTTGGTTGATAATTTAAGTTTTTTGCAACCTGTCTTACAGCTTTTTTTGTTTTCTCGCTTATTCTAGAATCATCATGTAATGCTTTCGAAACAGCTGCTGCAGAAATATTTAGGACATTTGCAATATCTTTTATTGTGATTTTCTTTTTATTTGTCAAATTTTTATATATTTGCTTAATCGTTTAAGCAAATATACTGTTTGAATTTATATAATCAAAACAAATAGGTAGTTATAGGTTTTGATTTTATTTTATATTATTGGTTAAACGTTTAAGCAAAATTTAATTATTATAATAAATTATACAAAAATGGGTAAAGTAGTAACGTTTGGAGAAATCATGTTAAGATTGGCTCCACAAGGATTTTTAAGATTTTCACAAGCAAACAGTTTTGATGCTATTTATGGTGGTGGAGAATCTAATGTAGCAGTTTCTTTAGCAAACTACGGAGTAGATGTTGATTTTGTAACTCGTTTACCTAAGAATGATATTGGTGCATGTGCAATGATGGAAATGCGTAAGCGTGGAGTTGGTGTAGATAAAATTGTTTATGGTGGAGACCGTTTAGGTATTTACTTTTTAGAAACTGGTGCAGTATCTAGAGGGTCTAAAGTTGTTTATGATAGAGCACATTCTGCAATTGCAGAAATAGAATCTGGAATGATCGATTGGGATGCTGTTTTTGAAGGATGTGAATGGTTTCATTGGACAGGTATTATACCTGCAATTTCTCAAGGAGCTGCAGATGTAACTTTAGAAGCTTTAAAAGTAGCTAGTGCAAAAGGAATTACTATTTCTACAGATTTAAACTATAGAGCAAAATTATGGAATTTCTGTGATGATGCCCATAGAGAAAAAATAATGACAGAATTAACGTCTTACTGTGATATCGTTTTAGGAAATGAAGAAGATGCAGAAATGCACTTTGGTATTAAGCCTGATGGAGCAGCTGTTCAAACAGCAGGACATGATGTAAAAGCAGAAGCTTTTTTATCAGTTTGTAAACAAATGACAGAAAAGTTTCCAAGAGCTAAAAAAGTAATTACTACTTTAAGAGGTTCTATTTCTGCATCTCATAACACATGGGCTGGAGTTTTATATGATGGAAAAGAAATGTTACAAACTCGTCAATACCAAATTACAGATATTGTAGATAGAGTTGGTGGTGGAGATTCATTTATGGGAGGTTTAATCTACGGATTATTAAAATACCCAGAAGATGATCAAAATGCATTAGATTTTGCAGTTGCAGCATCTTGTTTAAAACACACAATTAAAGGTGATGCTAACTTAGTTACAGTTGCAGAAGTAGAAAAATTAATGGGTGGTGATGCATCTGGAAGAGTTGCAAGATAAATTAAACAAACCTTAACCTATAAGGTTTTATTGAAACCTACAAGGTAAGTTATTGATGTAATTGTCAATTCGAGCTTTGTAGGTTTTTTATTTTTAAATCCCTTTATTAAATGAAAAAATCTATTGCAATAATGTGTGGAGGAGGACCAGCTCCCGGTATAAACACAGTAATAAGTACTTTAGCAAAAACTTTCTTAAAAGATGGTTATGAAGTTATTGGAGTACACCATGGTTATAAAGGATTGCTTTCTGATGATCCTTCTTTGGTGTTTTTCGATTTTTATCGTGCAGATCGTATTTTTAGTAGAGGAGGCTCTACTTTAATAATGAGTAGATATAAACCAAAAGACAGCGACTTTAAAGCAGATTTTTTCAAAAAGCATAATGTAAAATTATTGGTAACTATTGGTGGTGATGATACTGCTTCAACTGCTAATAGATTAACAAAATATGTTAACAGTCAAAATTTAGATGTTGCTCATGTGCATGTTCCTAAAACCATTGATAACGATTTACCTTTACCAGATAGGAATCCAACTTTTGGTTTTCATACAGCAAAAGATGAAGGAGTACGTATTGGAAATACGGTTTATGAAGATGCGAGAACTAGTGAAAATTGGTTTGTAGTTGCTGCAATGGGGCGTTCTGCAGGTCATTTGGCTTTTGGTATAGCTTCAGCTTGTCATTATCAAATGATGATAATTCCAGAAATGTTTAACAAAACTAAAATTACTTTTGAAAAGATTATCAATATGATAATTTCTTCAATTGTAAAATGTAAAATTCAAGGAATTGAGTATGGAGTAGCATTAGTAAGTGAAGGTGTTTTTCACTTTATGGAAGAGGATGAAATCTTAAACTCAGGGATTAATTTTACTTATGATGATCATGGTCATCCAGAATTAGGGAATGTAAGTAAATCTCACATATTTAATTATTTATTACAAGTTAAATTAAAAGAACTTGGTTTAGATATAAAATCAAGACCGGTTGAACTTGGATATGAGTTAAGGTGTTGTAATCCAATAGCTTTTGATTTAACATTATGTACATTATTAGGTATAGGTGTTAAAAAATTATTCGATCAAGGAGTTTCTGGCTGCATTGTAAGTGCAAATTCGAAAGGAGATATTATGCCATTGTATTTAAAAGACTTTGAAGATAATGAGGGTAAAATTCCACCAAGATTAGTAGATATAGATTCTGATATGGCTCAACTATTCATTAATAATTTATTTTACATAAAAGAAAAGGATTATGATGCTTCAAAAAAATATTTACCTAATCCAGAAGCGTACGATTTTAAGAAAATATTAAACTGGAAATAATTGTTTAAATATATAATTATTGAATTGTGTAAATTTATAACTTATATACAATTTTTAAATTACATAATTAAACAGCTAACAATAAAACGATTAAATAATTAAAAAGTTAAACAATTAGATAAAAAAAATATGGCTCAATTTACAAGAATAGAAGTAGCACAAGTAATGAAAGATACAGGTATGGTTCCTTTATTTTTTCATAATGATATAGAAGTTAGTAAGAAAGTATTAAAAGCATGTTATGATGGTGGTGCTCGTTTAATGGAGTTTACTGCTCGTGGTGATTTCGCTCATGAGGTTTTTGGAGAATTAACAAAATATGCAGTTAAAGAATTACCAGGTATGGTAATGGGTGTAGGTTCTGTTACAGATGGTGCTGCAGCCTCTTTATATATGGCATTAGGAGCAAACTTTATTGTTACTCCGGTTTTAAGAGAAGATATTGCAATTGCTTGTAATCGTAAAAAAGTATTATGGTCTCCTGGTTGTGGTACTTTAACAGAAATAGCAAGAGCAGAAGAATTAGGATGTGAAATTGTTAAATTATTTCCTGGTGATATTTACGGACCACAATTTGTAAAAGGAATTAAAGGTCCACAACCTTGGACTTCTATTATGCCAACTGGTGGGGTTTCTCCAACTAAAGATAATTTAGAAGCTTGGTTTGCAGCAGGTGTAACTTGTGTTGGAATGGGGTCTAAATTAATGGCAAAAAATGCTGATGGTAGTTTTGATTATGCAACAATAGAAAGCAGAACAAAAGGTGCTTTAGATATTATTAAATCTTTAAGAAGCTAAAAATTAAAATACTTATATAAAAAAACTCCAACAGTTTTGTTGGAGTTTTTTTTATGCCTTTTTCTTATTTGATTTTAAGGTCTATTTATGTAAAAATTTTAAATTAAAATTTTTACTCTAGAGTCAGCTTTTACAGCAGTAGCAACTCATAGAGGTGTTCTAAACATGCCGTAACCTAACATAATTTTTTTTACTATTGCAATACTGTTTTTAAAAGTTATCACATTAATGAGTTTAACTTCTTTGAATTCAAAAACAATGTTAAACTTAGTTTTTGAACCTATTATTTCTCCTACAATTACTTCAGTAAGCTTAATTTTTGATTTTGAAAGTGTTCCTAAAAGAGAAACTTTTGAATGACAACCATTACTCCCGTTAATACAAGTAATGGAATGCAACTTGTAACCTTTGGATTTTATAATGCCCCTGCAGATGAAGATGTATATACTTGGGCAAGAAAAATAATTTTAGGAGCTGATACTTATAATTTAGGTTATAACAATATAGGTAATTTAGTTACTATTTCTTAAACTGTTGATGTAGAAGAATCCTTTAGCAATCAAATTTCTTTGTATTCAAATCTAAGTTCAGGTATTTTAAACATATCAAATCTAGATTTAGATATAAAAAGATACAAATTTTAACTTCTTAAGAAAAATTAAAACTGTACGTAAATTATTAATTACTGACTATTTTAAAATAAAAAACACTTAAATCATTTATTATAAATCATTTAAGTGTTTTAATTGTGGAGACGCCGAGAA
>CAJQQH010000071.1 GCA_905480405.1 uncultured Polaribacter sp.
TGTTCCGTCTTATCTAACTCTTCATAAAAATGAATAGACCCTGAGATATAATCGTATTCAGAATCTGACATTTTTACTCGAATGGTACAGGTTTTCCCTCCATTACCTCCTCCTATTAAGTGGACTTTATCTTCTGTTACATTGTACAGATTTGCTAACTCTCCCTTGGATACATAATTACAAGGAGTTGTAATATTCGAAATCTCAATGCTGTTTCCTTTAAAATTTTTATTGATAAAGGAAGTGTTATTAAAGTCTGTGCCTATCGCGCTTTTTTTGTCCCAAAAACAAGCGCTAAATAGGCAAAATATCAGAATAAAGACTATCGTTTTTTTCATCATATCTTTTTTTTAAAACCCCATATTTTTATATTGAGAAGTATTTATAGAAACATTTTTGTCCGATACCTGTATTACTTTTATAGTCCAATTTTCTCCTTGATGAAAAGAATTTAACTCTAAAACAAAACCTTGTAAATAAGTATTATTCAATTTCATTCCTAACATTGGCATTTCTACATTTTGAATAGGAAAATCTTTAGAAACCCAAAAAGAAGCACTTCCATTTTGGTCTGTGTATTCATAATCTACTTTAACTTCTTCACATAAATAACCAATAATAGTTTTTGTTTTTCCTGTTTTTTTGTATTCAAAATCGCCTTCTTCTGGTATTTTATCAACCATATTATATTGGTCTCCCATTTGTTCTATAGATGTCGATTTTTTTATTTTCATTCCACCCATATTCATAAACATTGTCATTGATTTTGGTGTGTTTACAATCAACATTTCTTGACCTTGCATTTCTTTAGGAGCTACAGACATTCCATAAATATCTGGGTAATTACCAGTTAAAAACTCAACTGTTTGATGATCTCCTCTTTCATCTGTCATTTTTACTTCAATGCCTTTATTAAAACTAAATGTTGATGGAATATTTACAGTTGGAGAAAGTTTATTTAGCATTTCTTTTTTATCATTTTCTGATAAATCATTATTTTGATTTCTATTTCCTTGCTTTTTTTCTGCTCTTGTTAATCTATATTCTGGTGATATCGTATTTATCATGCCACTTATAGTTACTGGCGTTTTTATATAATCATATTCATCAATCCCATTTGGTTTTAGTACAGCTTTTGAAAGAGTTGCACTTCCATTAAAACTTATAGAAACATTTTTGTCTTTAATAAAAGTTACTGTAGCAAAACCAGATTCTAAATAATAATCTTGCCCATGGCCAGAACTTTCTCTTTCAGTTTGTTTTATTGGGTCGTAACTTAATTTTAAGCTAGCTTCTTCAGGGATTTTAAATGTTTTTTTCTTATTAAGTTCTTCAATACTTGTAATATTTTTTATATCGAGAATATAGCCATCAAAAACATCTACACTTACTGTAAACCAATTTCCTATTAATCGAAACTGATTTCCAGTTTTAGTTACTTTTGTTTTATAAACTTGATTTATCTGAACATTTCCATATTTTACAGAATGATTTATAGACGCAGATCCATAAGATTTTTTACTAGTAACTTCCTCTAAATTATTATCCTCTTTTTTGCCTTCTAAAGTATTATCAATAACTTTATCTGTTTCCTTGTCTATCTTTTCTTCAACCTTTTGTTCTATCTTATTTTGTACTTTCTTTTTTAGTTTTTTCCAAAATTGTGCACTTGTTGGTGTCACAACAAAAACTGATAAGATTAAGAAAGTAGTATAGGTTTTGAAATTAGTTTTTAAAGTCATCTTTAGATTCTGTTTTCTTTTAATGGTTTTAAAAGCGATAGGTTAACATTTTTTATTTATTTTTATTTTTTTGTTTACTTCCCCTTTTTAAAATCATTAATGAACGAACAGCAACTAATATTACGCTTAAAAATTTCTGATAAAAAGACGCTCGAAAAGATATATATAGACAACAGAGATTCCTTTATCAATTTTGCCAGAAAATTTAACCTTTCTGATAATGATATTATTGATGTGTACCAAGATGCTATAATTGTATTACAAGAGAAAGCAATTGAAGGTAAGTTAGAAAATTTAAACTGTACTATTAGCACTTATTTATTCGGAATTGGTAAATATATGCTCTTTGAAAAAGCAAGAAAAAACAACAAAACTGTGTCTAATTTTCCTTTAGAAAATGAAGCATATAATTATAAAAAAATTACTGAAGATTTTATTGATGAAGAACCAAATGAATTTCAAATTTTATTGCAAAAAGGATTTGCTTCTCTTGGTAAAAAATGTAAAGAAGTATTAACCCTTTTTTATTATAGAGGTTTTACAATTGATGAGATTACAGAAAAATTAAATTACAACAATAAGAATGTTGTAAAAAGTCATAAATCGAGATGTATTAAACAGCTAAAAGAAAATATTAATATAAAAAGCTAATGGAAGATTTAGAATTTGATAAAAATCTAAAAAAAGCAATTACAGCAACAGAAAGAAAACAGCAAAAAATGTTTCTAAAATCTGTTGAAAAATCTATTGAAAAATCTAAAAAAACTAATTGGTTAATTGCAGCTTCAATTGCTACTATAATTGGTTTGTCTAGTTATTTTATTTTTAGTAATCAGGTAGTTTCTAATCAAGAATTGTATGCCAAAAATTTTACACCATATGAAAATGTAGTTGTTCCAATTGTTAGAAATAATAAAGAGTTAACTACAAAAGCACTAGCATTTGCTTATTATGAACTTGGTGAATATGAAAAAGCAATTGATCTATTTAACCAGTTAACAATTACAAATAATACTGAAAAGGCAACCATTAATTTTTATAAAGCAAATGCAAATTTAATGTTAGATAATTATACAAATGCAAAAGATTTATTTCTACAAATAGTAAAAAACAACAAAAAAGTATGGCAACAAGAAAGCATTTGGTATTTAGCATTAATTTTTATAAAACTAGAAGATATTGATAATGCAAAACTATTTCTACAAAAATTACAACAACTAAATTCTTATAAAATTAATAAAGTAAACGATTTGCTAAAATCGTTAGATTAACTAAACATTGATAAAATGATTTTTAGATTTAAAATATTTCTTTGTTTGTTTTTGATCTCCTTTTTATTTGGGTTTTCTTCTCTATCTGCACAAACAAAAAATACTGATTTAAAAAAAATTAAAAAATTATATCGTCAAAAAAAATACGCCAATGTTTTAAAATTGGCAACAAAAAACATTAAAAACCTAGAAGTTAAAACCAATAAAGACAGCCTTTTAAAAGCCAAACTTTTATTATACAAACATATTGGTGCTCAAAATATTGAAAAGGATTATGAGATTATACCATCATTAAATAAATTAATAACCAATTGCCCAAAATCTTCTGAAGGAGATAGTTTAAAAGCAGCTTTGTACAACAGAAAAGCGTATTTTGAAAATAATTATGGTTCCACTTTTAAAAGCTATAAAAGCATAACCAAATCATTAAAACTACTTCAAGGATTAAAAAATCCAAATCCTGGTTATATAATGGGAGCCTATCTACTATTATCTACGCAACATGTATATTATGGAAATTTCGAGAAAGCTGAACATTATATGCGTTTAGCAGAAAATGTTTACACTAAAAATAAGCTTGAAATAGATAACAATACTTGGGAACTTAATGGTAATCATCATAGACTTGGAGTTATTGCAAATTACAGAAAAATATATATGCTTTGGCAATTTTCCAAAGATTCTAAAGATAGTTTACCATTGTTAAATACAATGAAATTACTTGAAAACATGCATAATCAGCCTGATTTTCACAAAGAAGAAAGAATATATTATAGTACAGCTTTAAATCATGTTGGTGATTGGTTTATATCTTATAAACATGATAGTTTATCAAAACTAAAAGATGTTTCATTAGGTTTAAAATATTTGTTTAAAGCAAATAATTTAATAGAAAAAAAAGGTTACACAGGAACTCCTTGGGCTATAAAGTACAATCTTGCTAAAGGTTTTATAAGAGGAAATCAATTAAAAAAAGCGGATAGCACTATGTCTGTTTTATTTAAAGGTATTTCAGAAACTGATGGAAGATTGCCTTTCTTTTTAGCACAAAAAGCACAAATTAAAGCGAAGAAGCAACAAAAAGATAGTGCCATACTTTACTTTTATAAATCCATAGAAAAAATTCATAAAGGCAAAGATTCATTACATTCAAATTTCGATAACTTTACCTCAAGTAAAAGCTATAATCACACAAAGTTACTAATTAGAATTGGTGAAGAACTTACCTACTATTATAAAAATGATACTGTTGTACAAAAAAAAGTAAACAAACTCTATCTTTTGGCTTTAAAGCAATTTGAAAATAGTTATTTAGACACAAACTTTAACCCAAAGCAAAATAATGAACTGCGTAAAATATTAAAGGGAATTTTAAAATCAAAAAAAACTGGTTTAAAAGAAAATCATCCTAATAAAATGATTTTAAATAAGTACGAAGCATTTAAAAATAAATTGGAATGGAAAAAATTTTATGAAAATAGATATACCAATTCTTTGCCTGAATTAGATTCCTTAAAAAACCGACAATTAGAATTGGCTTCTCTACTTTCCTTTGCTAAATTAAATGGCCAAATTAGAAAACAAGATTCTATTAATAGATTAATAGAAAGACATAATACTACTAAGAAAAAACTATTTCCACAGTTAGATTTATTTAGTAATTTTATTTTTTCTATAGAAGAATTACAACAAAAATTAACCACAAAAGATATTGTTTTAAAATACATTTTATTGAATGATGAACTTGCAGTTTATCAAATAACTAAAAATAGTTTTAAGGTTGATCTCTTAAAATGGACAATAAACGATCAAGAAAAATTACAGAGATTCATTACAAAAACACAAAAGCAAAACTACAATGCTAATTTAGCATCTGAATTTGGTGAGTTATTAATTCCTAATTTAGAAAATCGTATTAGCAACATCATTATTAATCCTGATGGACAATTATACAAACTCCCATTTGAGATTTTAATCAAAAGAAATACGTTTTTAACAGAAAAATATAATATTAGATACACCTCAAATTTAGGGTTTATAAATACTGAAATAGAAAAATCTTCATTTTTAAATGATGTACATATTTATGCTCCAAATTATAAAAATACAACACCCTTATCTAATGTTAGAAGTAAGGCTTCTTTTTTAGAAGGTGCAAATAATGAAGCAAAAAAAATAAGTAAATTATTTCCTTCAAAATTATATAATCAACAAAATTTATCTAAAAAACAATTTATAGAAACTGCTAGTAAAGCCAAATTATTACATTTAGCAATGCACGCAGACGTTAATAATGATTACCCAGAATTTAGTCGCTTATTATTTAGCAACAATTTAGAAAACGAAGAAGAGCATCTATATTTAGAAGAAATATATGGTTTAAGTTTAGGAGCAGATTTAGCAATTTTAAGTGCTTGTAATACTGGAGTTGGACTTGAAAAAAATGGCTCTTTAGAATCCTTTCAAAGAGCTTTTACTTTTGCCGGTGTACCAGCAACAATTGCTAGCTTATGGGAGGTGCCAGATGCAAGTACAGAAAAAATTATGATTCTTTTTTATAAAAACTTAAAAGATGGTCAAACAAAATCTGAAGCTTTAAAAAACGCTAAAATAAAGTTCAGAAAAGAACATATAAATAGTAAATTATCTGCACCTTATTATTGGGCTGGTTTTGTAGTTTATGGAAATGACTCACCTATTGTTAATACAACTAATTATTCTTCATTTATATTTATTACTGTTATCTTAACGATTATTATACTTCTCGGAATAATTTTATCTAGAAAACTAAATATCAAAGTTATTGTTTAAGGTGCTTTTCTGCCACTTTCTCTAATTCGTCGTACCAATTCTGTCCAAACTTTCTAACCAATGCTTGTTTTACAAACTTATAAACAGGCACTTGTAGTTCTTTACCTAAAGTACAAGCATCATCACAAATTTCCCATTTATGGTAATTTACAGCAGAAAACTCACTATAATCTTTAACTCTAACTGGGTATAAATGACATGAAACTGGTTTTTTCCAATCAATTTCTCCTTGGTTATAAGCTTCTTCAATAGCACAAAGAGCTGTATTTTTCTCATCGAAGATTACGTAAGCACAATCTGCACCGTTAATTAATGGAGTTTCTAATTCTCCCCATTCACTGGTAACCCAAGCGCCTTCTTTTTCTATAACCTCAATACCTTCTTTCCTTAAAAAAGGTTTTACTTTCGGGTAAATTTTTTCTAAAATTTCGGTTTCCTCTTTATCTAAAGGAGCTCCAGCTTCGCCATCTACACAACAAGCGCCCTTACATGCAGATAAATTACACACAAAGTCTTTTTCGATAATATCTTCTGAAACAATTGTTTTTCCTAGTTGAAACATATTCGCAAAAATATGATTATTTTTTTCTTTTTTTTTACAATTTGATAAAGTTAGTTCATTAATTTTGTAGAAAATTAAATTCTGTTATTATGAACTTCAACTTTAAAGAAATTCTAACTGCATTTATGGTATTATTTGCAGTTATAGATATAATTGGAAACATTCCTATTATTATTGATTTACGTAAAAAAGCTGGTCATATTCAATCTGAAAAAGCATCAATTATTGCTGGTTTTATTATGATTATTTTCCTTTTTGTAGGTAATAGTCTATTAAATTTAATTGGTATTGATGTAAATTCTTTTGCAGTTGCTGGTGCTTTTATTTTATTTTTTATTGCCTTAGAAATGATTTTAGGAATTACGTTATATAAAGATGATGGTGGTTCTGCCGCTATTACTGCAACAGTTTTTCCATTAGCCTTTCCATTAATTGCTGGTCCTGGTAGTTTAACAACTTTACTTTCTTTAAGAGCAGAATTTGCTATTGAAAACATTATTGTTGCTGTACTTTTAAACATTATCTTTCTATATATTGTTTTAAAAACCTCTTCTAAAATAGAACGTTTAATTGGTGCAACAGGAATTCAAATAATACGTAAAGTGTTTGGAGTAATTTTATTAGCAATCTCTGTAAAACTCTTTGCGCAAAACATAAAAATGCTATTTATATAATATGGCTTTTGATGCTTTAATTATTGGTGGTGGCGTTTCTGGAATGCAATGTGCTCTTGTTTTAGGTTCTGCTAAAAACAAACCTTTTGCGACTGATAAAAAAATAGGATTAATTATGCATCAACGAGCATCACATTTAGAAAATGCTTTGTTTAATAACGTGCTAGGTTTAACTCCAAAAACATTAGGAAAAGATATTTTAAAACAAGGAAAAGAACATATATCAACTCTATACACACATATTTCTCAAATAGAAAATGAAAAAGTAATATCAATTAATATATCAGAAATTGGTTATACTATTAAAACAAGTAAAAAAACGTATCAATCCAAAATTATTGTTCTTGCTTTAAACTATTCTAAACCATTTACTATAAAAGGTTTAGACGAATTTATAATCCCGCATGAAACAGCTAATCCCAAAAAGGAACGCATTCAACTAAAAAACAAAAACCATCTTATAAAACACGGTTTATATTGTTGCGGAACCATAGCTGGTTGGCGTAGTCAATTTGCAATAGCTGCAGGAAGTGGAGCATCTGTAGCCACTGATATTCTTACTATTTGGAATAATGGAATACCAACCAAAGTTCACGATAAAGTATGAGAAAAATCATATTTTAATACTCTTTCAATCTTTACTTTTATATATGTAAAATTTTAGTATTTAATTAAATACGAACCATTTTACAATACGTCTATTTAAAAAATAGCCATTATATAATTTTTAAGGATTTTAAAAGAGTTTAAGATGGAAATTAAGAAAAACCCAAAACAGCAATTACAAAATTATAGTAAAATTTTTATGCAAATAGGTTTAGTATTTGCCCTTTTTATAACTTATGCTTTAATGGAGCATAAAACTTATGAGAGAAACAATAATTCGCATTTAACAGTAGTAACTATGATGGATGATATAAAGGAAGATATTCCTATTGTTACAATTCAAAAAGTAGAACCACCAAAACAAAATGTGCCTACACCAACCATAGAAAATATTAAAGTTGTAGAAGACGATTTAAAAATTGATGAAACCGTTTTAGAGTCTACAGAAACAGATGAAGGTGAAGCTGTAATTATAAATACAGAAGATATTGAAGAAGTAGAAGAAGTAGAAGAAATTATAAGAGATATTCCTTTTATTTTAATTGAAGATGTACCTGTTTATCCTGGTTGTAAAGGTAACAACAAAGAACTTAAAGCTTGCTTTACTAAAAAAGTAACACGTTACTTTGGTAAAAATTTTAACGTGGGTTTAGCTTCTGAATTAGGTTTAGAACCTGGTAAAAAGAAATTATATGTAGTTTTTACAATTAGTAATACTGGTAAAGTTATAAAAGTAAAATCAAGAGGACCACACCCTGTTTTAGAAAAAGAAGTTGGTAAAATTATAAACTCGTTACCACAAATGAAACCAGGCAAACAAAGAGGTACTCCTGTTAGTGTAAGCTATAGCATACCAATTACTTTTGAAGTTAGGTAATTAATTATTTATGATAAATATAAAAACTAAGAAAATTACCTATTGAATGGTTTTATCATCTTATATATATTTGTATTCTAGAATTAGATTAAACATTATTTTAAATATTATATATCCCCCAATATATTATATAAAAAAGCTAAACTATTAACATAGTTTAGCTTTTTGCTTTTAAAACACTATAAAATTGGATTGGATTATTAAAGTATTACTACTTTTAATTAAGCTTTTTTAATGACTTTAATTAATTTATCAAAATCTGTAGCTTTATCAAAAAAAGCAACTGCTCCGTATTTTAAACAAATTCGTTTTAACTCTGTACTTATAGAAAAAACAAAAACTTTTGTTTCAGACTCTTTTTCTTTTTGAGCTTTCAAAATTTCTAAACCACTACCATCAGGTAATTTTAAATCGAGTATAATTAATTTAAAATCTATTTCCTTTAAAAGAGATATTGCTTCTTGTAAAGACGTTGCAAAACAAATTTCATCAATGCTACCAATACTTTTAGCTGCTTTTAATAAGTTGTTTCTAATAAAAGAATTATCTTCTACTATTAATAAATTGCTTTGTTTCAAATTCAACATAAATTTCTATACCTTAAATTAAGGCATTGTAATTTATGTTGATTTTATATATTATCAAATAAGCAAACTGCTTATCATTTCAATTAGTTTTTTAGATATTGAAAATTGATGAAAAATGTTTTTTTTATATCTATAATATAAAAAATAAGAAAATTACCTATTGAATCGTCTTACATTCTTATTTACATTTGTAGTGTAAGTAATAATAATTTATTATTATTTTAAAAAAACTATTTATTAAAGTATAAAAAAAGCTAAACTCTCCCCCCAAGTGTTTAGCTTTTTTATTGATAAATTTTTACTCTAAAACTATTTAGATACTATTTTATAAGTCTAAAGAAGTTAACCCTTTTTGTATAGCATATTTGGTTAATTCTGGAATGGTGTGTAATTCTATTTTTTTCATAATATTATTTCTATGAACATCAACGGTTTTAGGGCTTAAAAACAATATTTCTCCTATTTCTTTAGACGATTTACCTTCTGCAATTAACTGTAATACTTCTTTTTCTCTAGAACTTAATATTGCTTTCTCTATCGTTTCTCCTTTTTTAAGTAGTGTAAGGTATTCTTGCTTAATATCTTTTGACAAGTATTTTTTATTTTCCATTACAGTAGAAATTGCAGTAAGCAATTCATCAGAATCTCCATCTTTTAACAAATATCCAAAAGCACCAGCTTTAAACATACCTTGTATAAATTGTTTACCAGAATGCATAGAAAGACCAATTATTTTTATCTCTGGGTGTATTTTATAAATTTGTGTTGCTGCTTCTATTCCGTTTAAACCTGGCATTGCAACATCCATTACAACAACATTTGGCAATAATTTAGAAACTATTTTTATAGCTTCTCTACCATCTGAGGCTTCACCAATTATAAGCATATTAGACTTTTGTTCTATAATATTTCTTAAACCATCTCTTAATAATTTATGATCGTCCACTAATACTATTTTAATTTCATTTAAATAAGTCATATAGATAAGGGTATAAAAATATTAACAGATGTTCCAATATTTAATTTTGATGTAATAGCAAACTCTCCTTGTATATTTCGAATACGTTCTTGCACTGCAAACAATCCAAAACCAGATCCTGAATGATTTTTATAATTATTTAACATTTTCGTATCAAACCCATCTCCATTATCGGAAAAACGAATATTAATACCAAAATCATTTTTATTTAGTTCTAATGTTAATAAAGTTGAATTCGCATATTTTACAGCATTTTTTATAACTTCTTGTATACATCTATATAATAAAATTGATTTTACATCACTAAGTTTAATAGAACTAATATTACTGTGAATCTTACATTCTATATTATGTGTTGCTTCAACATTTTCTAATAACCAATTTAGGGCATCTATAATACCTAACTGATATAACACAGGTGGTGACAATTCGTAAGTAATTTTACGGCTATTTTCTAAAGCTTCAGAAATATGTGTATCAATAAAATTTAAATCCTTATCTATTATTTTTAATTCCGGATTTTTCTTTAATTGATTAATTTTCATTTTAGAAATTACTAAAGATTGACTTAAATGATCGTGAATATTAGAAGCAATTTCTTTTTTCTGTTTCTCTTCTATTAAAGTCATTTCTGTTGTCATTTCTTGAAGAGAAATTTGGTATTCTTGAATCTCCTGTTTCGCTAACATCCAATCAGTCACATCTCTAGATGAAGTAAGAATATAATCTGGTTTATTATTTTTAAAAACAGCAGATGTAGAAAACTCTAACCAAAGAATTTCTCCTTTTTTATGTTTTGCTCTACAGTAAAAGGTAGTGTTTGGTACCTGTTTATAAATTCTTTGAAATATAGAATCTCTGAAGAGTTGAACATCATCTTTATAAATTAAAGAAAAACCGAGTTCTCCTATTTTTTCTGCTTGTTCATAACCTAAAATATCTTTTATAGATGGACTAATATATTTAAATGTGCTGTCTGGTTCATGCAAACAAATTAAATCATTAGAATTGTCTGCCAATAAACGGTACATTTTTTCTGCTTTCTCTATTTGAATACTAATTAATTTTTTCTCTGTTATATCCTGATTCGTACCAGCTAAACTAATTACCTTCCCATCGTCTCCAAATACAGGTTTACATATAGAGTTTATGGTTTTAATTATATTATTAGGCAATATAATTCTAAATTCAATATTATATGAAATACCTTCATTAATAGATCTATTATCTACTTTTTTAAAAGATTCTAA
>CAJQQH010000072.1 GCA_905480405.1 uncultured Polaribacter sp.
CTCTAATACTATTTATTCTAATAACATATTTTAAATGAGTATTACTAGAAGGTATTTTAAACCAAAAAGTTGAGTTAGAATATTTTTCTAAAATTCTATTTTGTAACGGCAAAAACTCTTTATTAAGAACAGTTTCGGGTGTTAAGTTATTACTAGAGTCTTTTAAATAATAAATCTCAGATTGCGAGAAAATTGATCCAGTTAAAAATAAGAGTAATAAAAGTAATTTAAATTTCATTTATATTTTCTCTTTTTCTAATAACGGTTGTAGAATTGTATTATACTTTAAAGCCTCTTTCCTACTTTTTATGTTTAATTTTTCATAAATATTTTTTACATGAAACTTAACAGTGTTAACAGAAATATTTATCTCCATTGCAATTTCTTTATTTGATTTTTTCAAATTAATCAAATTAAAAACCTGCCTTTCTCTTATACTTAATTCAACTATACTATAATTTTTATCTTGTGATTCATTTAAAATCAGATTATCTAATTGCTTTGAATAATTTACAATCTCTTCTCTCATTTGAAAGTTTTCTTCTTTTAAAATTTTCATTCTATACGATACTGCAATAGATAGAATAATCATTTCAAAGAAAGCACCAATTTTCATTGTTACCGGGTCTATATTCGCAAATGACATCCCCATAAACTTTAAAACAAAATAATCGATTCCTGAAAACAAAATAATCACATAAGCAAAAGCTAATATTTTATTGTATACGTTTTTATTAAACAATAAAATAGAAAAAAACCAATAGGTTAACATTAATAAAAATACAAGTATGTTTAAAATAAGTAAATAAATATAGCTTTCAAAAGCTAAAAAAAGAATAGCAAAAACTACTATAAATAATACTGCTATATGGTTATATTTTTTAATACCCGAGTAATTGTTATCCAAAAACAAATAACTAATAGCAAACTTAGATGAAAATAAAGCTAATAGTACATAATTAGAAACCATGATAAAAAGGTTAAGATTTCTATTAATATTGTAATAATTTAACATACCATCCATAGTAAAAACGCCAAAACACATGGTCGTTAAAAACAATGAATAATATAGAAAAGCATTATCTTTAAAAAAGATATAATAAAATAGGCTGTAGATAATTATCAAAAAAGAAAACCCGTAATAAAAACCATTTAATAATAACTGGTTTTTCTCTTTTAAAATAGCGTTTTCAACTGTATCAAATTCTATTGGAATGTAAGTATGAAATTCTGGATCAATCTCTATATAAACATCATGTTGTCTAGAAAATTGATAACTTAAATACCTTTGATTCCTAAGTTTATTTAATGGTGTAGAGTTCTGAAATGCATTAGCGCTATTATATCTATCATATGTAATTCTAAAAACATATTCTGAAGTAGTACTATCAGCAGGAATTAAAAACCAATAAATATCGTTAGACTTTTTATTTAAAATATTATTTTTAAAAGGTTTAAAATTTTTCTCTTTAACAGTTTCATATGTTAAACTCCTACTTGAATCAAGTACATAGAAAATGTCAGATTGAGAAAAAACTGAACCTGTCAAGAATAAAATTAAAAAGAATAATTTAAATTTCATTAATAATTTTTAATTCATCTAATTTTAGAATATTTAATTTCTTAATAAATAATTACTTCGCTGAAAACTCAAAGGCTGCTGTAGCATGAATTTTTGTGGTATCAAAAACAGGGACAGAAACATCCTCTTGCTGCACTAATAATGGAATTTCCGTACATCCTAAAATAATACCTTCTGCACCATTTTTTATCAATTTTTCTATTATTTGTATATACTTTTCTTTTGAAACTGGATGTATAACACCAGAAGCCAATTCATTATAAATTACATTATGAATTATATCTCTTTCTTCTTGTTCAGGAATAATAGTTTCTATTCCAAACGATGTCAAAATATCTATAAAAAAATCTTTTTCCATTGTATATTTTGTTCCTAATAAAGCAACTTTTGTAAGCTTTTTTTCAAGAATATTTTTTGATGTAGCTTCCGCAATATGAATTACAGGAATAGTAACCACTTTTCTAACAGCATCAATACACAAATGCATCGTATTTGCACAAATTAATATACATGTGGCGCCAGCATTTTCTAAATTTTTACCTGCTTCAGCCATTAATTGATCTAACAAATCCCATCTGCCATCTTTTTGGAGGTTAGAAATTTCACCAAAATCAAATGAATTTATAATAATTTTTGCAGAATGAGGTTTGCCTAAAATATTAGAATTTAATTGGTTTAAAATTCTGTAATACAAAATGGTAGACTCAGGTGTAATTCCGCCAATTAATCCTATTTTTTTCATAAATTCTATTAAAACAATTTGGTCTGACTTTCGTCATCTCTTTTCTTTTCTTCTGCTTTCTTTTTGGCTATTGATTTTTGCAACGCAATTTTTGCTTTATCATCTGCAGAAAGTTCTTTTAAAATAGGTTTTTTGGTTTCTATTTCTGGTACTTCAATAGGCAGTTTATCATCAACAACTTCTTCATCTATAACCTCTACTTCTTCAACTTTTTCTTCTTCTGGCTCTTCAAAAGGAAGTGAATCTAATAAATTAACATTCTTAATTTTATCTGTTGTAAGTTGGTTTCCTTGTGCTTTTATTCCTTTAATAGCAATAAATTCTTCAAAGTTAACTTCTTCATTTTCTAAACTTCGTTTAGAGTATTGTATTTCTGCAATAGGTCTATAATCTGTAGCAACAATTTCTAATTGACTTTTTTGATGATCAGAAATAAACACTTCTTCTTTTTCTGATGTTTCAATTAGAAAACGTTTTATATAATAACGTTCTTTCTCTCCATCAAAATAAATAGCAGAAATTGGCTTGTTAGGTTTCCACTTTTCTAAAACAATCATATCATCTTCAAAATGCATTGCTAAGTTAGGTTTTACAGCCTTAGCTTTTCCACTTTGTGTAACAATTAATAATTTATCTTCTGCTCTAAACTCACCTAACAACTCGCCTCTTTCATCAACATTTAAGCGTTGTACGGTATCATCAAACCAAATTTTACGGGGTTTTAATGTAGAAACTCCTTCAGATTTAAAATCTACAGATTTTATAGAATATTTTGTAATTGTATTACCTCTAACTGCTCTACCTTTTACAGATAAATCTGCAAAATCTATATCCCATTTTAGTTTTTTTACGCTACCAACTGCCCTTAAGTTAATTGTAACAACCTCAGCTTCTCCATTAGGGTTTGCAGTAAAATACAAAACCTTAGATCCTTTATTTCCATTTGCTAAATCATACTCTTTATCTCTAGTAACAGATGTTACATTAAATCTTTTCATGTAAGAAGCGCCTTTTGCACCGTCTTTATACATAAAATTATAAACTGTTCGCTTGTCTTTCTTTTTAAAGACAGCTACATGTATAATATCTTTACCTACAAAAGTTTTAGAATCTACTTTTGTAACCATCATACCACCATCTTTTCTAAAAATAATAATATCATCTATATCTGAACACTCGGTTACAAACTCATCTTTTTTAAGCGATGTACCAATGAAGCCTTCTTCTCTGTTTACGTACAATTTTGCATTATTCATTGCAACTTTAGAAGCTACAATATCATCAAAAATTCTAATTTCTGTTTTTCGTTCTTTTCCCTTACCATAGGTTTCTTTTAAGCGTTTAAAATAATCTATTGCGTATACAATTAAATTTGCTAAATGATCTTTAACTACAGCAATTTTATCCTCTAAGCCCTCTATAAATTGTTTTGCTTTATCAATATCAAATTTTGATATTTTCTTTATTCTAATTTCTGTTAAACGTGTTATATCTTCTACTGTAATTGCCCTTTTTAAGTGCTTAATATGTGGTTGCAGACCTAGATCTATAGCATTAATAACTCCATCCCAAGTTTCTTCCTCCTCAATATCTCTATATATTCTATTCTCTATAAAAATTCTTTCTAAAGAAGAAAAATGCCATTGTTCTTCTAATTCATTTAATTGAATTTCTAATTCTTGTTTTAATAAATCAACGGTTAAATCTGTAGAATGTTTTAACATCTCAGATACACCTACAAAAACTGGTTTATTGTCTTCAATTGTACATGCTAAAGGAGAAATAGATGTTTCGCAATTTGTAAAAGCATACAAAGCATCAATTGATTTGTCTGGAGAAACATTTGGTGGTAAATGCACTAAAATTTCTACTTCTGCAGCGGTATTGTCTTCTATTTTTTTTATTCTAATCTTACCTTTATCATTGGCTTTTAAAATACTATCTATTAAAGAAGTTGTTGTTGTAGAAAACGGAATTTCATTAATAACCAACGTTTTTTTATCTAACTGATGAATTTTTGCACGAACGCGTACTTTACCTCCTCGCTTTCCATCATTATAATTTGTAAAATCTGCAATTCCGCCAGTTAAAAAATCTGGAACAATTCTAAAACTTCTACCTTTTAAATATTTAATAGAAGCATCAATCAACTCAATAAAATTATGTGGTAAAATTTTTGTAGATAAACCTACTGCAATCCCTTCTGCTCCTTGCGCTAATAGAAGCGGAAACTTTACTGGTAAATCAATCGGTTCTTTTCTACGTCCATCATAAGACATTTTCCATTCTGTTGTCTTTGGGTTAAAAACAACATCTAATGCAAATTTAGATAAACGAGCTTCAATATATCTAGATGCTGCCGCACGGTCTCCTGTTAAGATATTTCCCCAGTTACCTTGCATATCAATCAATAATTCTTTCTGACCAATTTGCACCATAGCATCTGCTATAGAAGCATCTCCATGAGGGTGATATTGCATTGTATGACCAACAATATTGGCTACTTTATTATAACGACCATCATCTAAATCTTTCATAGAGTGCATAATTCTACGTTGCACAGGTTTTAGTCCGTCTTCTAAAGATGGTACAGCCCTTTCTAAAATTACATAAGAAGCATAATCTAAAAACCATTCCTTATACATACCTGTAACTTTGGTAATGGTTTCTTCTTGAGGAGAATCTAATTGTTCTCCATCATTTGTTAATTCTTCTTCGTGTTCGTTTATTTCTTCACTCATAATCTAAACTTCATCTTCTATAGTATCCAACTCAACTTTTAAATTCTCGATGATAAATTTTTGTCTATCGGGTGTGTTTTTCCCCATATAGAATTGCAACATATTCTCTATAGACATTTCTTTGTCTAACATTACAGGGTCTAAACGAATATCATCACCTATAAAATGAACAAATTCATTTGGCGAAATTTCTCCCAAACCTTTAAATCGTGTAATTTCTGGCTTACCTCTTAATTTAGCAATAGCTTCTCTCTTTTCTTCATCTGAATAACAGTAAAAAGTTTGTTTTTTATTTCTAACTCTAAATAAGGGAGTTTCTAAAATAAATAAATGCCCCTCTTTAATCAACTCAGGAAAAAATTGTAAAAAAAATGTAATTAATAGCAATCGAATATGCATACCATCCACATCGGCATCTGTTGCAATTACAATGTTATTATAACGTAAGTCTTCTAATCCATCTTCAATATTTAATGCTGCTTGTAATAAATTGAATTCTTCATTCTCGTAAACTATTTTCTTACTTAATCCGTAAGAGTTTAGAGGTTTTCCTTTTAAACTAAAAACCGCCTGTGTATTTACATTTCTAGATTTTGTAATAGAACCAGACGCAGAATCACCTTCTGTAATAAACAATGTAGATTCTAAATAAGCTTCCTTTTTGGTGTCTCCTAAATGAATTCTACAATCTCTTAGTTTTTTATTATGCAAGCTAGATTTCTTTGCTCTATCTTTTGCTAATTTTCTAATTCCAGAAAGTTCTTTTCGTTCTTTTTCTGCTTGAACAATTTTTTTATGAAGTATATCTGCAACAACAGTATTTCTATGAAGAAAGTTATCTAGTTTCGTTTTTATAAAATCATTAATATAAGTTCTTACTGTAGGTAAATTTCCTCCCATTTCTGTAGAACCTAACTTTGTTTTAGTCTGGCTTTCAAAAACTGGTTCCATTACTTTTATTGCAACAGCAGAAATAATAGATTTTCTTACATCTGAAGCTTCAAAACTTTTACCATAAAACTCACGAATTGTTTTTACAATAGATTCTCTAAATGCGGCTTGATGTGTTCCTCCTTGAGTTGTGTGTTGCCCGTTAACAAAAGAATGATACTCTTCTGAATATTGTGTTCTACTATGTGTAATTGCAACTTCTATATCATCTCCTTTTAAATGAATTATTGGATACAACATATCTTCTTTGTTGTTATTATCTTCCAATAAATCTTTTAACCCGTTTTCTGAAAAGAATTTTTCTCCATTAAAAATTATGGTTAAACCAGGGTTTAAATACACATAATTTTTAAGCATTTTTGCTACGTATTCATTTCTAAATTTGTATTTCTTAAAAATACTAATATCAGGAACAAAGGAAACTTTGGTACCCTTTCTACGTGATGTCTCTTCTAAAAATTCTTCGTTTTCTAAATTTCCTTGACTAAATTCTGCAGATGCAGATTTACCATCTCTAGAAGACTCTACTCTAAAAAAAGAAGAAAGTGCATTTACTGCTTTTGTACCAACTCCATTTAAACCTACAGATTTTTTAAATGCTTTAGAGTCATATTTACCACCAGTATTCATTTTAGAAACTACATCTACAACCTTTCCTAAAGGGATTCCTCGACCGTAATCTCTAACCGTAACCTTCGTTCCTTGAATAGAAATTTCAATGGTTTTACCAGCACCCATTACATATTCGTCAATGGAGTTATCTAAAACTTCTTTAACAAGAATGTAAATACCATCATCCGCAGAAGAACCATCTCCCAATTTACCAATGTACATTCCTGGTCGCATTCTTATATGCTCTTTCCAGTCTAAAGACCTGATATTATCTTCTGTATATTTTGTTTCTTGACTCATGAAATGTCTTACTGTTAGTAGGTTTGAAGCCTTGCTAAAATAACATTAAACTAGCTAAAATAAAATAGACTAGATAATTAGTTATTAACATGATTTCAACTACAAAACTACCTTTATTTTCATGCAAAAAATCACAATAAAAAACAATTTGTTGTATTTTTAAACAAATCAGTTTTTATTCAACAATTTAATTACTTTTGACATCAGATATAAAATGAAATAAAGTGGAAAACTCACAACTTACAGCGTTAGCAAATAAATACGGAAGTCCTTTATATGTTTACGATACAGATAAAATTGAATC
>CAJQQH010000073.1 GCA_905480405.1 uncultured Polaribacter sp.
TGTACTACTTGCAATACCTAAATTACAAGTATCTGTTCCAGGGCAAGCGGTAATATCTACTGCTTTGTTATATCCTGCTTCAACAAAACCTAATTTTTCTAACTCTTGATAGAAAAAAGGAACTAAATCTTCCTTTACAAACGGGATAACTATGTTTTGACGCAACGTTAAACGAATTTCACCAGCTCCATATTTATCAACTAAATCTGCTAATAAACGGGCTTTATCAGTATAAAAATCTCCTAAGAGAACTTTTATACCAATAGCCACATAGCCTGATTGTTTTTGGGGGACTAAGTTCGTTGACTTCCATAAATCGAAAGCTGCTTGGTTTTTAATTTCTACTTGTGGAGCTTTAACAGAAACTGGTGTTGAAGCAACATAAGAATCTGCATCTATAGCAACCTTTTTTAAATCAATTGCATTTTGTTCTTCTTCAATTAAGTTTTTAAAAGCTTCTAAACCGATGTCTTTTAATAAGAATTTCATACGTGCTTTGGCTCTACTTTTACGTTCACCATAACGATCAAAAACTCTTAAAACTCCTTCCATTACTGGAATAATTTCATCTGATGCTAAAAACTCATATAAAGTTTCTGCATGTCTTGGTTGAGATCCTAAACCTCCTGCAACCATTACTTTAAAACCTCTAATCCCGTTTTCTATTTTAGCTATAAAACCTAAATCGTGTAAATAAGACAAACCAGTATCTTCATCTGTAGAAGAAAAAGAAACCTTAAATTTACGTCCCATTTCTTGACAAATTGGATTACGTAAAAAGAACTTATACAATGCATCTGCATATGGTGAAACATCAAAAGGTTCATTTACATCGATACCTGCAGTTTCAGATGCGGTTACGTTTCTTACAACATTTCCACATGCTTCACGTAACGTAACATCATCACGCTCTAATTCTGCCCATAATTCTGGCGTTCTTTGTAAATCTACATAATGAATTTGAATATCTTGACGTGTTGTAATATGTAATCTCCCTCTAGAATACTCATCAGAAACTTCAGAAATTCTACGTAATTGATTACTCATTACTTTACCATAAGGTAACTTTATACGAATCATTTGTACGCCTTCTTGACGCTGACCATAAACACCTCTTGCTAAACGTAAACTTCTAAATTTCTCTTCATCTATTTGTAGATTATTAAATGCAGCAATTTTATCTGCTAATTCAATAATATCTCTTTCTACAACCGGATTTTCTATTTCTGTTCTAAAACTTTGCATTGTACTATTTTCTTTGAATTAAGTAGATTTATTTTATAAAACCTACACCAACTGTATTGTTTGTTTTTGGGTTAATCAAAATGAATGATCCATTTGATTTATTATTTTTATAAGCATCAAATGCTAAAGGTTTACTCAATTTTAATTGAATGTCTCCTATCTGATTTAACACTAATTCTGATGGGTTTTCTTCAATTCCAGAAAAATCAGTTTTAATAAGACTAGATAATTGAGTGATTTTTGCTTGAGCATCATTTACACCATGCTTGATATAATATTTTTGTGATGCTTTTAATGGTTCTTTATCCATCCAACAAATTGTTGCATCTAATTGTTTTGCTATCGTTGGTTGCTCATCCACCTTAACCAACATATCTCCTCTACTTACATTTACATTATCTTCTAAAGTAATAGTAACAGAACTTCCTCTTTTTACTCTTGCGTACTCTTTATCAAAAAAGTTAATGCTTTTTATTCTTGATTTAGTTTGTGATGGCAATACAGCAACTTCATCTCCTATTTCTAAATCACCTCCATATATTTTACCAGCATACCCTCTAAAATCGTGATACTCTTCTGTTTTAGGTCTAATAACTGTTTGCACAGGAAAACGTGTTTGAGAAGTATCATTAATATCTTCTGGCTCTAACTTTTCTAAGTGATGCATTAAAGTTTCACCTTTATACCAAGGTGTATTTTCAGATTTATGCACAACATTATCTCCTTGTAAAGCAGACATTGGTATAAATGTTAAATTCTGACCTTTATACTCACTCTTACTTGCTAAATATTCAATTTCATTTTTGATTGTATTGTACTTTTCTTCCGAAAAATCAACCAAATCCATTTTATTAATGGCAATTACAACATCTTTAATTCTTAACAAATTATTGATAAAAAAGTGTCTGTAGGTTTGTTCTATAACGCCATTTCTTGCATCAATTAAAACAATAGAAGCTTGCGCTGTAGAAGCACCAGTAACCATGTTTCTTGTATATTCTATATGACCAGGAGTATCTGCAATAATAAAACTCTTACTTGGTGTAGAAAAATAAATATGTGCAACATCAATTGTAATTCCTTGTTCACGTTCTGCAACCAAACCATCAGTTGCCAAAGAGAAATCTAAATAATCAAAACCACGTTGTCTACTTTTTTCTTCAATTGCTTCTAGTTTATCATCAGTCAAAGACTTTGTATCGTATAATATACGTCCAATTAAGGTACTTTTACCATCGTCTACACTTCCTGCTGTTGCTATTTTTAGTACTTTCATTTTTTTTTGAGCTGTTGGCTTTTCGCTAAATAGCTATTCGCCTAATTTTATATTCTTTTATTTATACTAATGGTTAATTACCAAAAGCGAAATGCGAAAAATTTGTGAAACAAATTTTTAAAAATATCCTTGCTGTTTTCTTTTTTCCATTGCTGCTTCAGAACGTTTATCATCAATCCTTGCACCTCTCTCTGAAATGGAGGAATCTCTGATTTCTTCTACAACTTTAGAAATATCTACTGCATCAGATAAAACTGCTGCTGTACAACTCATATCACCTACAGTTCTAAAACGAACCATTCTTTCTTCTACAACTTCTTCTTCATCTCTATAAACCACTTCATCATCTGCAGACCAAATCATACCATCTCTTACAAATATTTTCCTTTTGTGCGCAAAATAAATAGATGGAATTTCGATTTTTTCTTGCTCTATATAAGACCAAACATCTAACTCTGTCCAATTTGATATTGGAAAGACACGTACATTCTGACCTAAATCTATACGACCATTTAACATATCAAATACTTCTGGTCTTTGGTTTTTTTCATCCCATTGACCAAAATCATCTCTTACAGAAAAAATTCTTTCTTTTGCTCTGGCTTTCTCTTCATCTCTTCTAGCTCCACCAATACAGGCATCAAAACCAAATTCTTCAATAGCGTCTAAAAGTGTTTCTGTTTGCAACATATTTCTACTTGCATATCTACCTGTTTCTTCTTTTACTCTTCCAGAATCGATGTTATCCTGTACATCTCTTACAATTAACTCAACACCTAATTCTTTAGCTAAACGATCTCTAAATTCAATTGTCTCTGGAAAATTATGACCAGTATCTATATGCATTAATGGAAAAGGGATTTTTGCTGGGTAAAATGCTTTTTGAGCTAATCTTACTAATGTAATACTGTCTTTTCCTCCAGAAAACAACAACACAGGTTTTTCAAACTGCGCTACTACTTCTCTAAAAATATAAATTGCTTCACTTTCTAAAGCATCTACTTGTATTGTTCTTTGATTCATAATCATGTCTTTTAGATATGCAAACCACATTCTCTATTACTTTCTACTTTTGTTGGATCGAAATACGTAAACTCATTTGGCAAACCTTTTTCTTCTAGATACACATCTAACTCCTTATCTGTCCAGTTATAAAATGGACTTACTTTAATTATTCCATCTTTACTTTTAGAAACAATATCTATACTATTTCTAAAGGCAGTTTGACCTTTTCTTAAATTTGTAAACCATACATCTGGTTGATGTTCTTTCATTGCTCTTGCAAATGGCTCTAATTTTACTTGCTCTGTAAACAATACGTGCTTTGGATCTTCTACAGAGGGCACACCTAAAACAACGTTTCTATGAGAAGCTGTTTGTTTTGGTGTATACAAATGAATATTTAAATTCAATTTTCCTATAATTTCTTCTGCATGTTTATAGGTCTGTACAGTATTGTAACCCGTATCGCACCAAATTACTTTTATGTCTTTTTTAACATCGGTAACCGCTTTTAATATTGCTACTTCGTAAGGTCTAAAGTTTGTTGTTATTACAGCATTTTTTGCAAACGAAACCGCCCAAGCAATAATTTCTGCAGGACTTTTATCTTTTAACTCTATATTTATTTCTTCTAAATTCAAACTCATTATTTTCCCCATTTTACTTTATTCCAAACTCTTTCGTGAAAGAAATACAGTATTAATTTTGTTAAAAAATCTACTGATGCTATTGAAGCTGCTAATGCAATCTCGCCTGACAAAACATAGGAAACAACTAGTGTATCTACCGTACCTACAATTCTCCAACTTAACGCCTTTGCAATACTTCTTACTGGTTTCTCTGAAGTTTTATCTTCTTCAAAACTTTGTTTTGATATTTTTTTACTAAAAATCATTTGATCTATAACCATAATAATTAAATATTCTTATTACCCTATTCAACTAGTAGGGAATGCAAACATACATCATTTACACATAAAAAGTCGTAATGATTTCTTAAAAATTACTTAAACCCTATAGATTTAGTAGATTAATAATAAAACAGTAAAAAAATTATTAATAATTCAAGATTTTTAAGGAGATCTTAAAAAGTTTTACCTAATGTAAATTGAAGTGGTATTGCAACACCATCATTTCCTGTAAAAATATTACCGTTGGAATAATGCATGATTCGTAGTTCGAAATTGTACTTTCTTTTTTTACCAAAGAAAACACCAAAACCCATTGTATCTTGATACGTTATTTTTGGGCCACTTTCAAAACCATCGATATTGCTTTTGGTTAAAAATGTTGGACCAATTAGAGAATAATTGGCATAAAAATCAAATGTTTTTTTTCTCAATAAGTAAAAACGCATTACAGGAAAGATTGAAAAAGCGAACACATTTTCTTTTTTTAATTCTGATTGAAAAGCAGTTACGCTTACTCCCCAATCTAAAGAAAATATCTTTTCGGTTCTAAACGCTAATCTTTGATAGGTTAACGAAAAAGAATGTTTTGCCTTTACTTGTCCTACCCAAAATATTGGAATTCCAAAACTATCAAAATTACCAACTGGCAAACTCATACCAAAAAACTGATTAAAGCCAAAACCAATTGCACCTGTTCCGTAACTAACTTGAAAAATATTTTTTGGAAAAAAATAATCATTAAGTGCATATTCTTTTGCAATTTCATCATCTAACTGTTGCAAATGATATTCAAACCCTAAAGAAACTTGCGATATTGAAGGCTGGTTCTGTTTAGTAGATTTTGGCAAAAAGGTACCGTTTAAAGATAATCGCCATTTATCATTTAGTTTATGTTGTACACCAAAACCATAAAGTAAACTAGCATAATGGGCATCTTCATAAACTACTTTATCATTGATAGAAAAACCAAACCTTGTTAAATTTGCAATTCCTGCTTCTGCATAAAAAGATGTTTTTTTATAAAGGTTAAAATCTTTTTTTAGAGATAAAGACCAAGCATTAACCCAAACACTTCTTTCATAGCCAACATTATTTACATTATCATACTTAAACCAAGACGCAGGTCGCATTGTACCAAATTGTAGTGCTAAATCATCTGTTAATTTATGACCTAAAAGCAATCTTCCGGAAAACCAATTTCTACTAAAGGTTTCCGTTTTATAACCATCAATTAAATTCTCATTTGAAAAAGGATAAAAAATACCACCAAAATTAATACTGTAGTAAGACTTTGATAAAAAGTTTGTAAGCTTCGTTTTAGATTCTACCTCAACTTGACTAAAATTATTGAAAGAAATAAAAATTATTAAAATTAAAAGTAGGTCCTTTTTCATAAAATATCATTTAATTTCATCAACAATAAAATATTTAAAAATTATTATGCGTTAAATCTTCTAATGTGGTATTTCTAAATATTTGCAAGGTATTATCTCTTACCTGAATCATTAAATTATGCACTGCACAGGCATTTTCATCGGGACAGTCATCACACTTTTCGTAAAAATTTAAACTTACACAAGGAACCATTGCAATAGGGCCTTCCAAAATTCTCATTACAGAAGTCATAGGTATTTCTGATGGATCTTTTAATAAATAATAACCACCACCTTTTCCTTTTTTAGAGCCTAATAACCCGTTTTTACGTAGCGTTAATAAAATGCTTTCTAAGAATTTAAGAGATATATTTTCACTTTTAGAGATCGTAGCAATTTGCACAGGATTCCTATTTTCTAGTCTTGCTAGATAAGTAAGTGCTTTAAGTCCGTATTTTGTTTTTTTAGATAGCATTACGCTAAGATATGTTTTTTAAGAAAACTTTCTTAATTAGTAGTATGCGATTTTTCTAAAGCGTAAAAAGTTGCTTGTACAAAATCATCACTATCACCAGAATTATTTAAGTGATAAACACCAGCTTTAAAATACATGTATTGCCCACCAACATTAAAGCCACTGCTTGCCATATTTATGGTTTTAACAACATCGCTTTTTCCTTCTCTTACAATTGTAACCGTTAAACTATCTCCAACAACCTTAATTGTATAACTAAATTTCTCGTTAAGGGCTATTCCGTCTGTAGGATTAGATGCACTATTACTTCTAGTACCTATCATTTCATACCATTGCTCACTTCCATTTCCATCGGTTGGTTCATGTGCAAAATAGATAGCACCTAAAGCGTTGTTTTTTAATTTTCTATAATAAATTCGAATTGGCTCATCATTATTAGCATGGATTTGACCTATTACTACTCTTCCTATATGACTGCTACTACCCGTTGTAGTTACGTGATTTATAGCAAGCGTTGCATTCATTTCTCCATCATAACCAGCAGCAGCATTTTTATCCGCCGAAGGAGCTGTACCAAAAACCCAATTATTTTTATTGACACCTTGCGTAGAAATACTTGTATTTGTACCTCTCAGCATTTCTCTAAGTTCCACTCTTGTATAGCTAGTATTTGTTGATGTTTTAAAACCATCTACCGGACATTTAAAAACCATTCCTCCATCTGAGCCTGTATAAAAATACTTACTATTTTCATACTTATTATTAATCTGACTTACAGTAACTGTAGATGCTGTTCCGTTTCCTTGATTCTCTGGAATACTTAAATTCCAAGTAGATAAATCAAAATTTTCAGATGGTGTTTTAGTAGCATCCAAACCTCCAGAAGAACCATTATCTGCTTCTTTTGCTGGCTGAACAACTGTTAGACTTTTTGTAATACTACCTCCAGAAACTGTAATCAAACCTGTACGTACATTATCTGTTGAGTTAGCGTCTACAATAATATTTATAACACCATTATTTGTACCACTTGATGGTGAAATTGCAATCCAACTAACACTGTCTGTTGCAGACCAAGCTAAATTAGATGTTATTGTTATAGCTAAAGTATTTTCATCTGCGGTAAGTCCAGTAATGGAAGTTAAACTCAAATTTTCTACAATCTCTTGCTCCTCAATATCATCTGCTGCGTCTTTAGAACAACCTATAAATAAAAAAATAAAGACTAAAAAAGCAAAAAAAATGTTTAATAATTTCATGATATGTTTTTTACAAAAATAACACCTTAAGATTACAGTTGATTTAAAAAGCAAAATATAATTTTGTCTACAAATAATAAAAATCTTATTAATTATCTAAAGCTTGCTTTATATCTGCAATTATATCATCTGCATTTTCCAAACCAACAGAAACACGAACTAAACCATCCGTTATACCTACTTCTAATCTATCTTCTTCAGATAAACTAGCATGTGTAGTAGATGCTGGATGCGTTACAATTGTTCTTGTATCTCCTAAGTTTGCTGATAAAGAACACATTTTTATTTTATCTAAAAACGCTCTACCAATTTCTATTCCTCCTTTTATTTCAAATGCAATAATATTACCACCTAACTTCATTTGTTTTTTAGCAATTTCGTATTGAGGATGAGATTTTAAGAAAGGATATTTTACAAAATTTACATTGGAATTACCCTCTAAAAACTCTGCTACTTTTAAAGCATTCTCGCAATGTTTATCTACTCTTACCGCTAAAGTTTCTAAACTTTTAGACAATACCCAAGCATTAAATGGCGACATTGCTGGTCCTGTATTTCTAGAAAACAAGTAAATTTCTCTAATTAAATCTTTGCTACCAACAGTTACTCCACCCATTACACGTCCTTGACCGTCAATTAATTTTGTAGCAGAATGAACAACCAAATCTGCACCAAATTTTATTGGAGTTTGCAAATAAGGAGTTGCAAAACAATTATCTATTACCAATAACAAATTATGTTTTTTAGCAATTGTTCCTAACAATTCTAAATCGATAATTTCTACCCCAGGATTTGTTGGAGTTTCTGCGTATAAAATCTTTGTATTTGGCTTAATTAAGCTTTCAATCTTATCAGTTTCATTAATTTTAAAGTAACTCGTTTCTATATTCCATTTGGGTAAATATTTGGTAAACATAGAATGAGTAGAACCAAAAACAGATCTACAAGAAACAACATGGTCTCCTGCGCTTAATAAAGCTCCTAATGTAGAAAAGATAGCAGACATACCTGTTGCAAAAGCATAACCCGCTTCTGCTCCTTCCATTTGAATAATTTTATCAACAAATTCCGTAGTATTTGGGTTTGTGAACCTACTATATAAATTTCGTTGTTTTTCATCTGCAAAAGAAGCTCTCATCTCTTCTGCATCATCAAAAACAAAACCCGAAGTTAAATATAATGGTGTCGAATGTTCAGAAAACTGAGATTTTTCAGTTTGTGTTCTAATTGCCTGTGTTTCGAAATGTTTACTCATCTTTTATTGAAATATTGAATGATTAAAAATTTAATCTTTTAATAGTTTAATTATTATGTTTTGCTAATCTTAATATGTCTCCAAAAACACCTCTTGCGGTTACACTTGCGCCTGCACCTGCTCCTTGTATTACAATTGGTTGTTCTCCGTAAGATTCTGTGTAAATTTCAAAAATTGCGTCAGACCCCTTTAAAGATCCTAATGGCGTATTTACTGAAGTAGACACTAACTTTACTTCTAATTTTCCTTTTTCTTTGGATAAATCTCCACTTAATTCGCCAATATAACGTAAAACGTGGTTTGGTTCTTGACTATCTTTTAAAGTTTGATATTCATCATTTAAAAGTTCTAAATTACTTAAAAAATCTTCTGCAGAACCGCTTCTTAAGTTTTCTGGAATTAGATTTTTTATAACTACTTCATCCAATTCATTTTCCAATTCTAACTCTCTTGCTAAAATTAGTAATTTTCTAGCAACATCATTACCTCCTAGATCTTCTCTTGGATCTGGCTCTGTAAATCCTTTATCTATTGCTTCTTGTAATGTTCTTGCAAACGGAACATTTTGTGCAGAAAAATTATTAAATAAATAACTTAAACTTCCTGAAAACACACCTCTAATTTTGGTGATATTTTCTCCCGATTCATGCAATAAACGAATCGTATCTATTAAAGGTAAACCTGCACCTACATTTGTTTCGTATAAATACTGCTTCTTATATTCTTTTAATTTTGCCCTTACTTGCTTGTAAAAATCGAAAGATAAGGTATTTGCAATTTTATTACATGAAACTAAATCGAAACCTGCTTCTATAAAAGGAATATAATTACTTACAAAATTTACACTTGCTGTATTATCTACTGCAATAAGGTTTTCGAAATGGTTAGCTTTTGCAAATGCAATAATATCATCTACAGATGTATTTTCATCTCCATTTTCTAAAAGGTTTTCTTTCCAATTCTTAGAAACTCCATTTTTAATTAACAATACTTTTTTAGAGTTGGCTACTGCAAAAACATTTAGTTGAATTTTTCTTCTTTCTAAAACAGATTGTGTGTTCTCTATAATCTGATCTATTAAAGTTCCGCCAACTAAACCTTTACCAAAAATAGCAATATTTATTTTTTTGGTAACTCCAAAAACCTGACCATGAATAACATTTACTGCCTTGGGTAATTCTTGCTTTTTTACAACTAAACTTACATTTTTACCAGTAACCGTATTATTAAACAATACGGGTACAATCTGGTTTTTAATTAGCGCATTATATGGTAAATGAAATTCACTTAAATCCTGACCAATAATAGAGATAACTGCCACATTATCTACAATAGAAATATGATTTACATCTTGTGCATAAAAATCGTTTTCAAACTCTCTTTCTAAAGCAGCAACTGCTTCTTGAGCTCTATCTGCATCAATAATTAAACCAATTCCTCTTTCTGATGAACCTTGCGAAATAATACTAATACTTATATCTCTATCACTTAATGTTTTAAAAATTCTGGCATCTACACCAACCTTACCTAACAAACCTCTACCTTCAAAATTCAATAAAGCAACATTATCTATTGTTGCAATAGATTTAATTCCTTTTACCGAAGATTCTGCAGTAATTAAAGTTCCTTGATCTTCTTTATTAAACGTATTTAGAATACGTAAATTTATGTTCTTTTCTAATAACGGAATAATGGTTTTTGCATGTAAAATAGTAGCTCCAAAATTTGCCATCTCATTTGCTTCAGAAAAAGACAATTGCTCAATCTTTTTAGCATCAGAAACCAAATCTGGATTTGCTGTAAAAATTCCGCTTACATGGGTATAATTTTGTAACTCATCTGCATCTAAATAATTAGCAAGCAAAGCTGCTGTATAATTACTTCCGTTTCTACCTAAAGTTGTAGTTTCTCCTTTTTTGTTCGAAGAAATAAAACCTGTAACTATATTAATTGTTTCTTTATTTTCTTTAAAATAAGCAATTACATTTTCTTTAGAAATTGCTGTAATAGGTTGCGCATTCCCAAAATTTTCATCAGTAATAATTAACGCTCTTGTATCTGTTGGTATCGCTTTTATCCCCTCTTTTTCTAACAAACTTGCTAAAAGCTTTACAGATAACAATTCTCCTTGTGCTAAAACAGTATCTTTTATTTTCTGACTGTAATCTCCTAACAAAGAAACACCTTCAAAAATTGTTTCTAATTTTGAAAACTCTTCTGAAAAATCAACTAAATTATTAGGCTCTAATTGATATTTTTTGAATTTTTCAAACTTAGATTTATAATCTTTTTTTGCAGCAGATTTCTTTAAAAGAGATTCTAAATCGTTTGTAGAATTCCCCCTAGCAGAAGCAACAATTGTAATTTTTTCGTTATTTTTATACTTATTTCTAATAATTTCTAAGGCATTCTCTAAACCCCTTCCATTGGCTAAAGATTTTCCTCCAAACTTAACTACTTTCATTTTTTTCTTTCTATAATCTTTATTAAAGATCGGCTCAATAATTGTCTGTAATTGATCATATTCCATTAAAAAAGCATCATGACCGTGAACAGAATTAATTTCATTATAAGTAACGTTCTCTTTTGTTAATGCCAACTTTTTATGCGTTTGTCTATTTTCTTCAGCTGTAAAAAACAAGTCTGAATCGACACCAATAATGTGAATATCTGCAGTAATCGAATCTAAAATTTCAATGTTTTTTTCTCCTCCATTCGTTACATCAATAGACTTAAGCAACTGATTCATCAATTTATATGATGATAACTGATAACGTTCTTGTAATTTATTACCATGATGTAACAACCAACTTTCTACATTAAAAATATCTGAATTATCTTTTTTAGATCGATGAAAACGCTCTTTAAAAGATGCAGGAGTTCTATAACATAACATGGCATGCATTCTTGCATCATGAACAGGGTTGCTAGAATTTACCAAAAACTGCTCTTGAATTTGACAATTACCAATTAACCAATCTGTAGATTTCCAATCTGTAGCAACAGGTATAAAATGTTCGGTAAGATTGGTATTTAACACCATCATTTCCCAAGCAATTCCGCCACCTAAAGAACCACCAACTAAAGCAAAAAGTGTATCAATATTTAACGCTTTTAAACCTTCTAAAAAAATAGTAGCAATATCTCTAGCAATAAAACTTTTATAATCATCAATAACAAAACCATCAAAACCATTTCCTGGAATATTAAACGCTAATATTGAATATGTATTTGTATTTATTGTTTTCTCATTACCAACAATATCTTTCCACCAACCATTTTCTCCAGCAACATCACTATTACCCGTTAACGCATGATTTACCAAAACAATAGGAGCTGTACCTAAAGCCTTACCAAACAACTGATAACTTAATTGAATATTATTAAATTGAATTCCACTCTCTGTTGTGAAATCATGAATATTGATATGTTGTAATTGATTTTTCAATTATTTATTGCTTATTAAATTGCTATCTAAAAAGCTGTTGAAAAGTTATAATCGTTCTCAACAACTCCTTAAATATCAAAACTATTTTAACCTTTTATTTCTAAAAAAGCTGCTTTTAAATCAGCCTTTAAATCTTCTAAATCTTCAATACCTACAGACAATCTAATTAAATCTTGACTTACACCAGCACTTGCTTGTGCGGCTTCATCTAATTGTTGATGTGTAGTACTCGCAGGATGAATTATTAACGATTTTGTATCTCCAATATTTGCTAATAAAGAAAACACTTTTGTTTTATCTGCAATTACTTTTGCAGCTTCAAAACCTCCTTTTGCTCCAAAAGTAACAATTCCACTTTGTCCTTTAGGTAGGTATTTATTTGCTAAAGCATTGTATTTACTACTTTTTAAACCTGGGTAATTTACCCAAGCAACTTCTTCTTGTTCTTCTAGCCAAGTTGCTAATGCCAATGCATTTTCTGAATGTTGTTTTATTCTAATTGGCAAAGTCTCTAAACCTTGTATTATATTAAACGCATTTGTTGGGCTTAAAGCACCACCAAAATCACGTAATCCTTCTAAAATCAATTTAAAAACATACGATGCTGCTCCTAAAGTTTCATAATATTTTAAACCATGGTAACCTGCAGAAGGTTCTGTAAATTCAGGAAACTTACCATTTGCCCAATTAAAAGTTCCAGCGTCTACAATTGCGCCTCCTAAAGAAGTTCCTTGTCCGCCAATATATTTTGTTAAAGAATGTATTACAATATCTGCTCCATGTTTAATAGGATTTAATAAAACTGGTGTTGCAACAGTATTATCTACTATAAAAGGAACTTCTGCTGCTTTAGAATGTACAGAAATTGCTTGTAAATCTAAGACATCTAATTTAGGGTTTCCTAAAGATTCTACAAAAAATGCTCTTGTATTTTCTTGTACAGCTTCTGCAAAATTATCTGGATTAGAAGCATCTACAAAAGTAGTTGTAATACCAAATCTTGGTAAAGTTACACTTAACAAATTGTAAGTTCCACCATATAAACTACTAGAAGCTACAATATGATCGCCAGATTTTAACAATGTTAATAATCCTGTTGAAATTGCTGCTGTACCAGAAGCAAAAACGACAGCTCCAATACCACCTTCTACAGCCGCTAAACGATCTTGTAAAATTTGGTTTGTTGGGTTATTTAAACGTGTGTAAATAAACCCTAATTCTTTTAAAGAAAAAAGATTTGCTGCATGTTCTGAATTGTTAAAAACATAAGAAGATGTTTGATAAATTGGAACTGCTCTTGTACCTCCGTTTGTAGTTACGTCATGTCCTGCGTGCAACGCGTTCGTTGCTAATTTTAATGTACTCATTTTTCTAATTCTTTTTGAGTTAATAAATAAACAAAAAAGCCTAATGCATCAATTTCGATTGATGTACTTACTAGAAAAATGTTATTAAGAATTATACAATTACATAGAAAATGTAATTGTTTTTGAGTTATCTATCCAATTTCTGATAAATGAATCTGAAATTAAGTAGAATTTAGCACCTTCTTTTCCTCACGAAAAGGGTTGCTAAGGCTTCAATGGGTCTAATCCCTCTGCCTTTCTTGATAACATTTCAATAAGTTATTGAACTTTGTGAATGCAAATATATGTTCAGAAAAATTTAATAACCAAACAAAAAGTCAATTATTTTTAAATTATTATAAATATCACATTATTACAGGAGTATTTATTCGAATCATTAAAATTAAAACTAGCCTTCGATATTTTTACTGATAAAACTATAAACAAATATTATTAAATAAATTCTATTATTTAGATTTTAAATGTAACTTTGCACCAGAATTACGAGGAAAAATTTGAACTGATTGCAACCTCATAAAAAAAATGCTAAAGCAGTAATTATCTACTCCTTTTAGCGACCAAGCAATCTTTATATAGTTTTCAATTGATTTCCATTGTAATGGAAACCATAGATTTAAAGAACCCTTTATGTTTACATTAAGGATTCAATTTTAATACAAAATAAGATTTATATGTCATATTTATTTACCTCAGAAAGTGTTTCTGAAGGACACCCAGACAAAGTAGCAGATCAAATTTCTGATGCTTTAATTGATAATTTTTTAGCTTTCGATAAAAATAGTAAAGTTGCTTGTGAAACGTTAGTTACTACAGGTCAGGTTATTTTAGCAGGAGAAGTAAACTCTAAAACGTATTTAGACGTTCAAAAAATTGCACGTGATGTAATTAACAAAATTGGTTATACAAAAAGTGAATATATGTTTGATGGAAACTCTTGTGGAGTTTTATCTGCAATTCATGAACAATCGCCAGATATTAACCAAGGTGTAGATAGATCTAAACCAGAAGAACAAGGTGCAGGAGACCAAGGGATGATGTTTGGTTACGCAACTGATGAAACAGAAAACTATATGCCTTTGGCTTTAGAACTTTCTCATAGGTTATTAATAGAATTAGCTGCTTTACGTAGAGAGAATAAAGATATTGGTTACTTAAGACCAGACGCAAAAAGCCAAGTAACAATTGAGTATTCTGATGACAATGTTCCTCAAAGAATTGATGCTATTGTAATCTCTACACAACACGACGATTTTGATGCTTCTGAAGAAGTAATGTTAGCTAAAATTAAAAAAGATATTGTAGAAATTTTAATTCCTAGAGTTGTTGCAAAATTACCTGCACATATTCAAACATTATTTACAGATAACATTACGTATCATATTAACCCAACTGGTGTTTTTGTAATTGGTGGACCTCATGGAGATACTGGCTTAACAGGTCGTAAAATTATTGTTGATACTTATGGCGGAAAAGGTGCTCACGGTGGTGGAGCTTTTTCTGGAAAAGATCCTTCTAAAGTAGATAGGTCTGGAGCATACGCAACAAGACACATTGCAAAAAACTTAGTTGCTGCTGGTCTTTGTAAAGAAGTTTTAGTTCAAGTTTCTTATGCAATTGGTGTAGCAGAACCTACAAGTATTAATGTAGAAACATACGGTACATCAACTGTAGATTTAACAGATGGAGAGATTAGTAAAATAGTAGAAACTATATTTGATATGCGTCCTTATTTTATCGAACAACGTTTAAAATTAAGAACACCAATATATTCTGAAACTGCCGCGTATGGTCACATGGGTAGAACATCAGAAATAAAAACTGTTACTTTTTCTAATCCAATGGGAGAAACCGTTTCTGAAGAAGTAGAAACTTTTACTTGGGAAAAATTAGATTATGTAGATACCGTAAAAGAAGCTTTTAAGTTATAACTTATAGCTCCTTATAAAAAAAAGCCTTTAGAAAGATCTCTAAAGGTTTTTTTTATGCTCAAATTTTAACATAAAATCAAAAATCTCTTTAACATAATTTTAAGATATCATCTTTTATAGTTTCCGTAATTTCGAAAACAATTCAAATCAAACACATATTATGACAAAAAAAGTACTATCTCAACTATTCGTAGTTGCACTTGTTTTTGGCTTTTCTTTAGATGCAGATGCTCAAATCTGGAAAAAAAAGAAGAAAGAAACTCCAAAAAAAGCAGCTCCAAAACCGAAACCAAAACCAAAAAAAGGTGCAATACAACCTTACTCTAAAGTGGTTACTAAAGACCATACAACAGATGAAGGTTTATTTAAAGTACATACAAAAGACAATTCTTATCTTTTCGAATTACCAGATTCTCTTTTAAATAGAGAAATGTTAATGGTTACTAGAATTGCTAAAACCGCAAGTGGTATTGGTTTTGGTGGTGGTAAAACAAACGAACAAGTTTTACGTTGGGAAAAGAAAAATAAACAAATTTTATTACGTGTTGTTTCTTATAATGTAGTTGCAGACACACTTTTACCTGTACATGAAGCTGTTGTAAATTCTAATTTAGAACCTATTTTATTTTCATTTCCAATAAAAGCATTTTCTAAAGATTCTACAGCAACCGTTATAGACGCAACTTCTTTATTTTCTACAGATGTAAAGCCATTAGGTTTCCCTGCTTTTTATAGAAAAAGATACCAAGCAACTAGAATGGACAAAACGCGCTCTTATATAGATAGAGTAAGTAGTTACCCTAAAAACATAGAAATAAGACATATAAAAACATATTTTGCTAACAAAGCTCCTTCAAATAGTTCGTTAGGCTCTATTACTTTAGAGATGAGTAACTCAATGGTTTTATTACCTAAAACACCTATGAAGCGTCGTTATTTTGATGAAAGAGTTGGTTGGTTTACTAGCGGACAAACAGATTATGGTTTAGATGCACAAGAAAGTAAAAGAGTAACTTATTTAGATAGATATCGTTTAGAAGTAAAAGACGAAGACATTGCTAAATTTAAACGTGGAGAGTTGGTTGAACCAAAAAAACAAATTGTGTATTATGTAGATAGAGCTACGCCAGAAGAATGGGTACCTTATATTATGCAAGGTGTAAATGATTGGCAAGTTGCTTTTGAAGCTGCAGGTTTTAAAAATGCAATTGTTGCTAAAAGAGCTCCTACAAAAGAAGAAGATCCAGATTATAGTCCAGAAGACATTCGTTATTCTGTAATTCGTTATTTAGCATCTCCAATACCAAATGCAAACGGGCCTCACGTAAGTGATCCTAGATCTGGAGAAATCTTAGAATCAGATATTAACTGGTATCATAATGTAATGTCTTTATTACATAATTGGTTCTTTATTCAAACTGCAGCAATTAATCCTGATGCAAGAGGAAACAATTTTAAAACAGAAACAATGGGAGAATTAATCAAATTTGTGTCTTCTCACGAGCTTGGTCATACTTTAGGATTGCCTCATAACATGGGAAGTTCTAACGCGTATCCTGTAGATTCTTTACGTTCTGCTTCTTTTACTAAAAAATTCGGAACTGCGCCCTCTATTATGGATTATGCACGTTTTAATTATGTAGCACAACCAGAAGATAAAGGAGTTGCTTTAATGCCAAATATTGGAACTTATGATAAATATGCAATTGCTTGGGGTTATAGACCAATTTTAGATACAGATGCTAAAGACGAAAAAGCAACATTAGATGCTTGGATTCTTAAACATGCTGGAGACCCAATGTATCGTTTTGGTCACCAACAAGCAACAGGTGTTGTAGACCCTAGTTCTCAAACAGAAGATTTAGGAGACGATGCTATGAAAGCTTCTATGTATGGGATTAAAAACTTAAAAAGAATTTTACCAAGATTAGAAGAGTGGACTTCTGAAAAAGGAAAGGATTATAGTAATTTAGAAACTATGTATGGGCAAGTTTTAAGCCAGTTTAACAGATATATGGGACATGTAACAGCTAATGTTGGTGGGGTTTATGAGCATTATAAAACTACAGACCAAGTTGGTGCAGTGTATACACATGTAGATAAAGCTACACAAAAAGAAGCTTTAAAATTTGTTATCGATAATTTATTTAAAACTCCTACTTGGATGTTAGATAAAAATATTTTTAGCAAAACGGAATTTTCTGGTTCTATAGAAAGAGTTCGTGGTTTACAAGCAAGAACGTTAAACAACATTTTAGATGCTGGTAGAATGGCTAGAATGATTGAAAATGAAACTACAAATGGTACTAAAGCATATTCTTTAGTAAGCATGATGAGTGATTTACGTAAAGGTGTTTGGAGTGAAATTTACAACGGTAGCTCAATTGATACGTACCGTAGAAATTTACAAAGAGCCCATTTAGATAGATTAGATTATTTATTAAACAAAGCAAGAGACCAAAGAGGAAGAAATGGTGGTTACTATAAAATTAGCGGAATTAACATCAACCAATCTGATGTAAAATCTGTTGCTAGAGGTGAACTTAAACGTCTTAAAAAAGACGCAAAAGCTGCTGCTTATAGAGGTAACACATTAACTCGTTACCATTTACAGGATGTTGTAGATAGAATTAATACAATTTTAGATCCTAAATAATTTTAGATTTATTTTTATAAAAACAAAAAGCCTTATCTTAATTGATAAGGCTTTTTGTTACAATAATTTGATTTGATTCTAAAAAAAACTAACTTCGTTATCGTATGATATAACGAATTAAAACTCGTCATAACAATGAAGATAACAAAACTATAAACCCACATCAACTTAAACAAAACACATCTTAAATACTTTAAAAAGTACACTATATTTGCACAATTATTTTTTTCATGAATCACACATTACTTTCTTCTCCTTTACAGGGTTTTACAGATTTTAAATTTAGAAATGCATTTAATCATTTCTTTGGCGGTATAGATACATTTTATTCGCCATATATTAGATTAAATGGAAAAATGGTAATTAAAAACTCTTACAAAAGAGATATTGAATTAGAAAACAATAGAGATTTAGAAGTAATTCCGCAGATTATTACCAATGACGTAGATGAATTTTTATTCGTTTCTAAATACGTTAGAGAATTAGGCTACAAAGAATTAAATTGGAATTTAGGTTGCCCCTACCCAATGGTTACAAAACGTGGTATGGGTTCTGGTTTAATAAATGATGCTGATAAAATTGATGCAATTCTTCATCAAATTCATAATGAATCAGACATTTTAGTTTCAATGAAAATGAGAATGGGGTATGAAAATGCACAAGAAATTTTAGGCACTTTACCTATTCTAAATAAGTATCCTTTAAAAAACATTGCAATACATGCCAGAATTGGAAAACAGTTGTATAAGGGCGGAACTGATTTAGATGCGTTTCAAAAATGTTTAGATAACAGTAAACATAAAATGTATTATAATGGCGATATTACTTCTGTAGCAGCATTTAAAAAATTAGAAGAACGCTTTAACACAATAGATCATTGGATGATTGGTAGAGGTTTAATTGCAGATCCTTTTTTACCAAGTATGATTAAAAATAATACTACAGAATACCCAAAAAATAGGTTTGAGATTTTTAATGAATTTCACGATCGAATTCATAGAGAATACGACGCTGCTCTTTCTGGACCAACACCTATTAAAATGAAAATGCAAGGGTTTTGGGAGTACTTTTCTAAAAGTTTTCCTAATCCGCAGAAAACCTTTAAAAAAATAAAAAAAGCAGGTAATGCAAAATCTTATGCAATTGCTGTAAATGATATTTTTAAAGAAGCTAAAAGCTATTAAATTTACTTCAACTTAAATTTCATAAGAATTGGTAAATGATCAGAAGCTTGCTCAAATTCATTTAGCACTTTACCAGAAACATATTCTATTGTTTTATTAGTATAAAATATATAATCTATTCTTTCGTAAGGATCTTTTGAATTAAACGTATTTGCAATATTTGCCACATCAAAAGCAGCATTACCAACATTAGGCATATTAAATATTTTTTGAATTATTGCATTCTCGTCTCTTGCGCTCGAATTAAAATCACCTAATAAAATAGTTGGATATATATTTTTATAACGATTAAATATTTTTACAACCTCTTCAAACTGCTTTACTCGTGTTTCTTTATCAAATGCTTCTAAATGAATATTTATAAGTACAACTTCTTTGCCATTTAAAACAACTTTTACTACTTGCGCTAAACGTTCTAAATAAAATACACCTCTATAAAAAGGTTCGTTTGCTACTCTTTCTAAAACTATTCTTTTATGGTCTTTTAAAGGATACTTACTAACAACAGACTGCCCCGAAATAACTTTACCATAATGCATTCTTATTGGCCAATAAGGAAAAGGCAAATAATGTTCATCCCAATTAATTGTTTCTGCTCCGTAATTAAAACCAATTTTAGAAATTTCTTCTTGCTGATTTACATGATAGCTTCTAGAAGCATTAAAATCTATTTCCTGGAAAGCCATAATATCCGGATTCGTTTTTTTAGTTTCAGATATAACTTTTGCTAAATTTTTATCAAATAATTCTTTTGGCGACTCTACAGCAAGATTATTCGTCATTCCGCTTAAATACCCAATATTGTAGGTTACAATACTAAAAATTGAATCGTTTTCAGGAAGTTTAATATCCTCCGATTCCGTTAAATTAGCATATTCACTTTCTTCTAATGTTGGTGAAGAAGCCCAAAAAAAGAAAACTACAAAAGCAACAAGTACTAATAGCAATAAACGAAGAAAGTATTTTAAAATTTTTCTCATAATTTTTCTGGTGGGTTTTCATCAGTAAATTCTGAAACTATTTTTTGTATAGAAGCTTCAATTTTTTCTGGACTTGTATTATACTTTAAATCTAATGATTTTTTTTCAGGAAATTGCTCAATTGTAACAGTTGTTGATGGGAATGCGAAATCGACTCCAATTTCTTTAGCTAATTTTATAATTGCCATATGCAATCTGTGTTTAGATGATTGCTCTGTACCCCAAGCTAAACTTTTAAAGTACACGTTTACCATAATTAATAAAGCAGAATCTCCAAAACCAGTAAACTCTACATTATAAGAATCTGAGCGCGTTTCTGGATGCGCAATTACAATGCCTTTAACTCCCTTTACAAAAGCCTCTATAAGTTCTGGTGGCGTATCATAACGCAAACCTAAGTTTGTATTATAACGTCTATACAATCGTAAACCTTTATTATTAATAACAATTTCAGACAATTTACTATTAGGAATTTGATAAACAGATGTATCTGCAGCACGAATTCTTGTAGACCTAAAACCTACTTGTTCTACCGTACCAGAAAACTCACCAGACTCAATCCAATCTTCTATATGAAAAGGTTTGTCTAAAAAAATCATGATAGTCCCAATTAAGTTCTTAACCGTATCTTGAGAAGCTAGAGCAAACGCTAAACCACCAATAGTTGCACCTGCAATAAGTGTTGTAGTGTCTACACCAAATAAAGTAAGTAATCTAAAAACACCAACAACAAGTACTAAGCCAGTTAAAAAATTATGTAAAATTGGTACTAATTGATCATCTAATCTACTGTGTGTTCTTTCTGTAAAAACTGAGTAAATACTCATTAATACCTGTACTATTTTTAAGAAAACATAAATCCAGAATACAGTTTTGGCTATATTTAAAGCAAGAAAAAACCAAGTATTTGTAGTTAAACCAAACTGTAAAGAAGGAAAAACTTTATCAATAAAAGTTAAAGTAATTAATAAACTTATTGGATGTGCTAATTTTTTAAGCACCTTTTTTATTTCTAAATTGGTGTTTTTAATAACTAGTTGTTGTACTCTATTTAAAATAAAAAAGGCTAACTTTTTAATGATAAAGAAAATAACAACAGCTAAAAGAAGCATTAAAAGTACACCTACAAATTGCCACAACTCTATATTCAATATTTTTTTATGGCCAGAAACTGGAATAATATTTTGTAGTTTTTGTACATACCAAGGAAAAACTTCTTTGTATAAACTTTCTATTTTAACTACAGTTTCAGAAGAATAATACCATTTACCTTCTACCTTTTCTACATAAATCTCTGGCATTCTTTGAGGGAACATTACATACCTTTCATAAGATGCATACCCAATAGTATCTTTATAACTTTTGTTAGCTGGTACTCTATTTAAATCTACAAATAAACCTTTACCATCTAAAACTTGTTTAATTTTTATAGCCTTTTCTATAGCTAACTTTTCTTCTAGGCCTAAGATTGTTGCTGCTGCTTTTTTAGGTTGATAAGAATCGTCTTGTAAAAAATACAAATGTGTGTATATAGTAGAACGTGGATTACTTAAATCTACATCAACTATTTCTTGTCCATTTGTTATAAAAGAGCAAAAGAAAAAGAAAAAGAAAAAATTTTTCATGTTTTTAAAAATGTTAAACACTTGTTAATTTGAAATACAAATTTAAACCTTTTATAAATTTTGATGTCAAAGAAGTGTAAATAAAAAAATAATTAAACATTAATATTATGAAAAAAATAGCAAGCATTTTAATTTTAGTATTCGCTTTTACATTTAGTACACAAGCACAAAAAAACAGAAACGAGAAATCTCCTCAATTATCTATTGAGCAACATACAGTATTAGCTGTAAAGAAAATGACTCTAGCTTTAGATTTAACTAAAAAACAACAAAATGAGTTAAAACCATTATTAAGAGCACAAGGAGCCGAGAAAAAAGCGGCAATGCAAAAAAGAAAAGAAGCAAGAAAAAACAAACCTACTGCAGATGAAATTTTTGCAATGAAAAACAAACAATTAGACTCGCAGATTGCTTTTAAAAGCAAAATGAAAGACATCTTAAACAAAGAACAGTTTGATAAGTTTGAGAAAATGAAAAAAGGGAGAAAAATGAAAGGAAATAAAATGATGAAGAAGAAAAAAATGATGATGGAAAAAAAAGGAAAGAAAAATAGAAAAGAACATAAAAAAGAATAAAAAACTAGTTTGGTTGATTAGTTAATTGCGAAAACCCGATTTCTTAATTGAAATCGGGTTTTTAGTTT
>CAJQQH010000074.1 GCA_905480405.1 uncultured Polaribacter sp.
ATTGTTATTTCTCCGATTTCAGGTAAAATTCTATTCCAAACAACTTTACGTTCCTGTTCTATTTCCATCCAAAAAAGTAGAGTAGGATAAAGTCCTTTGTACATATTGTTCGGATAAAGCTCTTCAAGTTTTTCGTCAAGCCAAAATCCGTCAATTTTTAGATTCAGAAAATCATCTGTTCCGTAGTCACTTTTATCTATTTCGGCTTTTATCGTATTCATTGGTTTTAATGACGCACAACTTGTTATATAGTAAGTTTTATTGTCGATATCCCGTAAATAAGTCAGGATATCATGCTTTTTTAGTTACTGTTATCTCGTAAAGATAATTTATTTATAGTAGTACCTAAAGTGCTTTTTACAAAAATAAAAGTTCTTAACAACAACCAGAACCTGGTGCACAACTAGAACCTACAGATTCAGAAAATTTTAATTTTGGTTTTTGAGTAGGAATACCACAAGCATCTAATGCCAAACAAGCAGTAATTTTAGATGTTAATAAAAAATTGGTTCCGTCAAACTCTAAATTATATTTACCAATTGTTTCTTTACCTTGGTATTCTACTTCAATTTCTAAATCATCAAACTTAAAAATCTTTTCTGATAATTCTATAATGTGTACTAATTTTTCTGGATGTAACCTGTGATCATAATCGTTTTCTTCCCAAAGCTGAAAGTTAATTACAGTTTCGCTTCTTACTTTACCTCCGCAATCTATAAAGTCTTTGGTAATTTTACCAACTTCTGTTACGTGAAAATGAGCCGGAACTAATTCTCCGTTTGGTAATTGGAATCCTATTTTTTCTAAACCACTTAAATGATTTTTAATTTGTGATAATTTCATACTATTTATTTTTTAATTTGTGAGAATATGTATAACATTTCTGTTGCTATTTGTAAACTTCTTTCTTCATATTTTTCTGCTTGCTGCTCTGTATTGTCAAACAATTTTGGATCTTCATATGTAATTGGTATTCTTTTTTCTGCACCAGCAATAAATGGGCAATTTCCATCTGCGTGAGAACACGTCATAATAGCTGCAAACTCAGAAACAGGATTAAATACATTATCATATTTCTTAGAAAAAGCAATTATTGGGTGTGAGTTATCATCGAACTTAATTGCATAAATAGGATTGTTTACATCTGCAATTTTCTGAATTTCGAATCCTTGCTTTATTAAGGTTTCTCCAACTTTAGGAAACATCGCAGTAGCTTCTGTTCCGCCAGAATAAGTAGTTACATTACTTATATTAAAATTACTAGCCATTGTTTGCGCCCATATTTGACTTAAATGACTTCGCCTTGAATTGTGTGTACAAATAAAATTGATGTTTGCTGTTTTATTGGCATCAACTTTATCTTGAACAAAATTAATTAATGGTTGTAAAACCAGTTTTCTTTCTTCTGTAATTACATCAGTTTTTAATTCTGATATTACTTTTTTAATCTTTTGATTCATTTCTTGTTTTTTCTTTTATGTATTAACAACAACTTCCTGTTGATTTTTTATTTAAAAACTGCCCCATTAAGTTTTGTATTTCTCCCCAATTTTTATCATGAATACAATAACAAACACTTGTACCTTCGATAGTTCCTTTTATAATACCTACTTTTTTTAATTCTTTTAAATGCTGAGAAATAGTAGGTTGTGCTAAACCAATCTCTTTTACCAAATCTCCACAAACACAAGATTCTAATTTTATTAAAAACTCTAAAATTGCAACTCTAGCAGGATGTCCTAAAACTTTTGCTATTGCAGCTATCTTATTCTGCTCTTCTGTAAAAATTTCTGATTTCGTTAAACCCATCTTAATTTGTTTATTGCAATATTACGATTAATGGTTTAAATAAAAAAGGATTTTTATTTATTTTTAGATAAATCAAACATATAGCCTACAGATAAGTTAAAAAAACTTGTATTAGATAAAGCGTCTTCTGTAATGGTAGCATTAGGTAAATTTAGGTTATAACCCAATTCAAAATCCCAAGAATTAATAGTTAAAGAAACTGGTAAGTTAATTTGTGTATTCAATAGATCAAAAATATCAAAATTTGTAGTTTGTATAAACCTTTGTCCGTTAGACAAAATAATTTGTTCTGTAGATAAAGTTTGTTTTGCAATAATAAAATTGATACTTGGTCTAAAACGTACCCCTAAATTCTCTGTTCTTTTTAAAGTAAAATTAGCATAAGAATTAGAAACAATCTGGTAAGAATTATCTGTTCCATATATATAGGAGGCAGAAAGCGTGCTACCTAATGTTCTTTTTTTATTTCTAATACCAAGGCTAATATCTAACGAATTTTTAAAATCATCGTAATTTTCAGAATAAAAATATTTAGTATAACCTATATTGTAAAGTACATTTTTCTTTGTTCCTATAGAATTAAAATAGCCTAAAGAAATACTTGTAAAATCCCAACTTGGTGCAAAATTTTCATAATAAATGCCGGAAATACTTGCATTAAAGCCCGAGGAATGATAATAAGAAACTTGTGGTATTAAGTTAAACTGATCTGTACCAGAATCTCTACCTGAAAAATAAGTATTACTATTATAAGAAACCGATGTATATAGAAAGTTATAAGAAGTATTACTTTCTATGAGTTCATCTAAAAAATATTGATCTTCAAAAAAAAGCTCATCTATTAAACCATCTAAATCTTCTAAACTTTCTTCTTGTGCGTAAGAACAAAAAGAGGTTGCCATTGAAAACAATAGCAACCCAAAAACCTTAATTGTGTTTTTAAATCTTATTAAAAGATACTTCATAAATAGTTAAAAACTAATTTCTTTTTTTCTTACCGTTATTAGTTTTATTTATTCTTGGACCATCTTTAAGTTCTCCTCTATCTTTAGATGTTCTAATTTTATCAATCCGTTCTTTCAACATTTTCCTTTGTTCTCCCGTTAACGTTTTTCTAAAATTATCTCTAGCTTTTCTTAAACTAATTTGTTGCTTCTTTACCAAATTCTTTTGCTCTCTAGAAAAAGTAGCAACTAGTTGTTTTCTTAATTCTGCTTTAGAAATTGTTCTATCTCTTAAAATTACTAACTGCTCTTTGGTAAGCGAAGCTTTAAATGCATCTCTATTAGCTTTCATTACCAACTTTTCTTTCTCTAACAAACCTCTTTGTTGTATAGTTAACTCTTTCTTAATTACATTAAAATTAGAGTCTTGAGCAGAAATTATTGTATTAAATAGCATCAAACTAATAAAGTTTAAGGTTAATAAGATGTTTTTTAATTCCATTTTAATAGTTTATGTACGCTAGAAAATCTAAAATACAAATTTATAATTAACAAGCATCTTTTGCTGCTTGTTTTTCTGTTTCATCATTAATAGTTGCAGTTGTACCATCTTTATATTCGATATCTACTGGGTAATTTAGTGCTGGCTTTACAGTTGAATCTGGATTGTCCTTTCTCCATTCTCTAAGTAATTTAAAATCTGATCTTTCATTAACTTCAATTACAGAAGCATCTTCCATTGTAAAACTCACTGGTAAAACTAATTTAAAACATTTTCTTTTATCTTTTCCTTTTTTACAAGAATCTTTAACTGTATCCAACTCATCTCTATCAATTAAAGTTTGTGTTGTACCATCTTCTAAAGTAACATCTACAGGAAAAACTAAATCTGGTCGTGTAGTTTCGTCTGGGTTTGCATCATACCATTCTCTAATTAAAGTCCAATCGTCTTTACTTGTTAATGTAATAGAAGTTGCATCTGGCATTATAAAATCTATAGGATATACAAAGTCAAAACAAGTATTTCTTCTCTTTTTTCTTCGCTCATTTGTATCTGTTAATTGTCTACCTTCTAAAGAGAAAAAAACTTCACTCGTTTTTTCTTGTCTAGATTCGTTATCTGTAGCTACAGAAACTTTATAGCCTAATCCGTTTGCTAAAAAAGCACTTTCTGCATAACTATCTGCTAATTCTTCTGTAAAAATAGTTTTTGATGCGGTAGGCAAACTAGTAATAGCAACAGCCGTTTTTGCAGCAACATCTATACTTTCTATTAAAGAAGTATCGTCTGACATTTCTACGCCTTCTGAATCTGAACAAGATGTAAATAATAAAGCTGATAAAATAAAAGCCGTTACTGTAAAAAATAGAATACTAGATTTAAAAATACGCTCTTTAGAAATTGAAGTTTTCATAATAAGTTAAGTTTTTAATTAATAATTGTTTCTATTTATTTAGAACTGCACTTTTTAAAATAGTTTGAAAAAATTATAAAATAATTGATTCAAACATTCCTTCATTTATATAATCATCTAATAATGTGTCTTCTACAAACAAAGAATCTAAAATTAAATTATCTAACTTTTGCTCAGAAAGTTCTGCTTTTACTAAAACCTCATTAAATAAAGTTGCATCTTCAAACGCATCTACTTCAGATTCTTCTATTAGTAAAGAGTTGATTAAAACATCTTCTGAAAAAGCTAAAGTTTCTATATTAATAATGTCTAAATCATTTTGATTGCTAGAACTTTGCAACCAAACAGTTAAGCTTAGTATAAAAACTAAAGAAGCCGCAGCTATATATTTAAATTGAGGTTGCATCCAAAAGAGCTTCCCTTTTTTAGAAATTACTTCTTCTGTTACATGTTCTTCTTTAATTTTATCTAAAATAGACATCTTAGATTTTACAAAATACCCTTCAGGTATATCTGTTCCTAAATACTTTTTATGATGTTTAGAAATATCACCTTTTAAACCTTCTTTAAGAAAGCTTTGATTGTTGTTATTTTCTGTCGATTTTTTCATAATATATTAGTTAGACACTACTTTTTATAAATAGTTTGAATTTATAAAAATATTTTTTCTTCAATAATTTTTACTGCTGCGTAATAAGTAGATTTTAATGTACTTTCTGATATTTCTAATATCTCAGAAATTTGTCGAAAACTCATATCATCAAAGTATTTCATATTAAAAACCAGTTTTTGCTTTTCTTTAAAACCGTTTATAATTTTATGTAGTTTTTGCTGAATTTCATCTCCATCTAAATAGGCATCTTCAAATAAAACTTCTAAATTAGATTCAGAAACTTCATCAATATTATCATACCTTTTTTTGTTATTTTTTTCTAGAAACCTAATAGACTCATTGTAAGCAATCCTATACATCCAAGTGTGTAAACTGCTTTTTCCTTCAAACTTTTGGATACTTTTATAAATTCTGATAAAGGTGTTTTGCAAAACATCATCAGCATTTTCATGTGTAGCTACAATCTTTCTAATATGCCAATACAAACGTTCTTGATAGGTATCAAGAAGCTCACTAAAAGCGCTATCTTTTAGTGTAGGATTTTTTAACTTAATTACAAGTTCTGCGTCTTTACTCAAATATTGTTTGGTTGCTATTGTTTAGACACAAGGTAAAAAAAATAGTTTGAATAAAATTCTAAATTATATTTTGGTTGCAAAAAAAAAAAAAACTCAATCACCATAAGGGCAAGAGGCAAAATAATCTTGAATATTAAATTTTCTATCTTCAAAAAAAGAATCTAAAATTTTAAAATGCTTTATTCTATCAATTCTAAAGGCTCTATACTCCATTCTTAAATGACACCAAGCAATTAAAATCCATTTATTGTTTGTAGAATACATAGCGCAAGGTTCTATTTTTCTGAAAGTAATTGATGGATCATCTGCTTTTTGATAATTAATCTCTACATAATTAAAACTAGTAATTGCTAATTGAATTTCTGACAAAGCATTACTAGAAATCTCCTCATATTCCCAATTAAAAACATGAATTTTATCGTTTAAAAGCTCACTTTTCTCTTGAATAGCACTTTTAAAAACCGATTTTATTTTTGTTAATGCGTTATTAAAATCATGTACAAAAGAAACATCTTTAGATTGATTTACAACATGTTGCGCAGTAATTAATGCGTTTGCTTCTTTTTCGGAAAACTGTACAGGTGCAACCGTATAATTATCCATTAAACTATATCCTTTTCCTTCAATAGTAAACACAGGAATTCCTCCTTCTTCTAGTTTTTTAATATCTCTGTAAATAGTTCTTATACTAACATCATATTTTTTAGACAGTTCTGTTGCTGTTAATAATCGTTTCGATTTTAACATAGTAAGAATTGATATCAATCTAGATAGTTGCGACATAGAAAAACAAAGATAGCGAACCCAAAAGGATTCGCTAAATTAAAAATTATTGCATAGAATGTAACGCAACTCTATTACCTTCTGTATCTAAAAACTGAGCAATAAACCCGTTTTCATCAATATCCATTTTTGGCATAAATATTTTTCCTCCTGCTGCTTCTACTTTATTTAAAGCAACATTTAAATCTTCTCCCCCATTTAAATAAACTGTAGATCCGTCTGTAGATGGTTTCATTTCTGCCATTTCTACAATTGCACCTCCTACTCCACCATTTTCCATGTCATAAGGAAACATTCCATATTTCATGTTTTTTTCTGGCATATGAAAATCAGAAATTTCTAAATCTAAAATTGTAGAATAGAATTTTTTTGCTCTTTCGTAATCTAGTACAGGAATCTCAAACCAATTAATTGCATTTTTCATTTTATATGTTTTAAATTATTATACCACAAAAATACTTGATGCTTTGACAGATAATGTCAGAGGTGTATAAAATAATTTTATCTTTTAGTATTGTATAAATACTCTGCTGCTGCAACTCCCATTTTACTATATGAATGCCCAACATCTTTTACTATCTTCTTTTTCCAATTAAATTTCACCTTAAATTTATCAGCTAATACTTCTGCCGTTTTGAAAAAATATATCCCTCTAGAAAATCTTCCACCTCCCTGAACATTAGCAAGTTTCGTTTTTCTTAAATCACCTCTTTTCTCATATTTATTATCTTTCTCTCCTAATAGGATTATAAGGTTAGATTTGAACGTTTTTCTTAAATGATTCTTTTTAATAGTAAGATCTTTTAATCCATAAGGAAATTCTGTATCAAAATCTGGCAAAGTATACCAACCAGAATTTGCTGCAACAATACTATTTACCTTTGTTTTAGGATTAAAAAGAGCTAAACGATGTGCAATTTGTCCGCCTGCAGAATGCCCAAAAAGATCATACGTTTTTTGTGTAGAATTAACATCTGCTAAAGCTGTATTAAAGATTCTATCAAAGTCATCTAAAATCCACTCCTCATTAGAGTTTCTCTTTTTAGTTGTTTTATTTATAAATGAAGAATTAGACAATCTACCTATATTATAATTTTTAGATTTTGGATATTTTGTTTTGGAATATGATGGAGGCAATACTAAAAGATTGTATTTATTTGCCAAATCGATCCACTTATCTCAATAATCATCACCATTTCTTCCTCCTCCAGGAACTACAATAATAACTGAAAAGTTGGGCTTGTAATTTATGGGTTTGTAGTAAAATATTTTTATTGAATCTTTTTCATTCTTAAAACCACCTTTAATAGTAAAATTCCCAGAACCTTGCTTAATTTTATTCTTTTGTTCTTGTCCGAAAGAAATACCTTTTATGAATAATAAAAGTAAAACTGTTATTGTGAATCTTATCTTCATTTTTTATCTATTTTTAAGAAGAAGACATCTCGTTTGCAAAATAGTGACAGTTTTAATTTAGTAAATTCTTAAATTAGATAAATTATCTTTATATCAATATTAATTATAAGTTTTTAAAAATTTGAAATTTCTATTTGGACATTGTATTTTTACTTTATAAAGAAAACAGTATATGAAAATCATAATATCACCAGCAAAGTCTTTAGATTTTGAAAGTAAAGTACCTACAAGTTTACATACACAACCTCAATTTTTAGAGCAATCTGAAAAGCTGCATAAAAAACTGAAAACACTTTCAAAAAAGAAACTATCAGATTTAATGAAGATTTCTGATGATTTAGCTGCCTTAAATTATGATAGAAATCAAACTTGGCAAACTCCGTTTACTCCAGAAAATGCAAAACAAGCCATTTATGCATTTACAGGTGAAGTTTTTAGAGGAATTGATGTAAACACTTTAGAGGAAGAAAAATTACCCCTTTTGCAAGAACGATTAAGAATTTTATCTGGTTTGTATGGATTGTTAAAACCTTTAGATTTAATGCAACCTTACCGTTTAGAAATGGGGACAAAATTAAAAGTTGGCAGAAGAGAAAACTTGTACAAATTTTGGGATGATACTGTTGCAAAAGCTTTAAACCAGGAATTAGAAAAGGATGAATTATTAATTAATTTAGCGAGTGCAGAATACTTTAAAGTAATCCCTAAAAAGGTTTTAAAAGTACCAATGATTACACCTGTTTTTAAAGATTTTAAAAATGGTGAGTATAAAACAATTATGACATTTGCTAAAAAAGCACGTGGATTAATGGTACGTTATATTATTGATAACAATGTTAAAACTATTGAGGAGTTAAAAGGTTTTAATGTTGATAATTATCGCTATTCTGAAGAGATGTCTTCAGCAACTGATATTTATTTTACTCGTTAGATGAATTTAAATTGGTTTAAAATAATAAAAAAGATAGCTTTTATAGGATTCATGCTATCTTCTATTGCTATTATTTTATCCAACTTAGTTGTTAACCAAAATGCTAAAGAAAAAATTTTTACTGATACTTCTAACATACCTAAAAATAGAGTTGGTTTACTTTTAGGTACTTCTAAAATACTAGAAGGTGGAGAACAGAATTTGTATTTTATTTATAGAGTTAACGCAGCTGTAAAATTATTTAAATCAAAAAAAATCGAATTTATAGTAATAAGCAGCAGTTACGAATCTAAATACAATGATAATCCTCAAGATTTTAAAATTGAATTGTTAAAAAAAGGGATTCCAGAAAATAAGATTTTGCTTGATTATGGAGGTAATAGAACTTTAAATTCTGTCATAAGAATAAAAGAAATATACAACCAACAATCTGTAACAATGATCTCGCAAGAATTCCATAATGAAAGAGCTATATACTTAGCCGAGAGTTTTGGAATAAATGCAGTTGGTTTTAATGCTAAAGATGTTACAAACAGATTAGGTTTAAAAACGCAAACAAGAGAGTATTTTGCAAGAGTTAAAGTTTTTGTAGATATCTTTTTTAACCTACGTCCTATTTTTTTGGATGCAAAAGTTGAAATTAAATAATGTTAAATTTAACAATCTACAATTCTAACATTTACTGCCAAACCTCCTTCTGAGGTTTCTTTGTAATTTTTATTCATGTCTTTAGCTGTTTCCCACATAGTATCAATTACTTTATCTAATGATACTAACGAATCTTTAGGATCTGTTTCTAAAGCAATTTCTGCTGCATGTATTGCTTTTATAGCGCCCATAGAGTTTCGCTCTATACAAGGTACTTGAACCAAACCTGCAATAGGATCGCAAGTTAAACCCAAATGATGTTCCATAGCAATTTCTGCTGCAGATAAAGCTTGTGCTGCTGTACCACCTAACAACTCTGTTAAAGCTCCTGCTGCCATTGCAGATGAAACTCCTATTTCTGCCTGACAACCTCCCATTGCTGCAGAAATTGTTGCATTTTTCTTAAAAATACTACCAATTTCACCCGCAACTAATAAGAATCTTTTAATATGTTTAAAATCTGCTTCATGATTTTCAATAACAAGGTAATACATTAAAACCGCAGGTATTACTCCTGCACTTCCATTTGTTGGAGCTGTTACCACTCTTCCTAAAGCAGCATTTACTTCATTTACAGATAAAGCAAAACAACTAACCCATTTTAAAATTTCTCTAAACTTAACCTCATTACTTCTTATAGCTGTAATCCATTCTTTTTGATTAGAATATGTTGCGTCTTTTATCAATTTTACATGTGTATCAAACGCACGTCTTTTTACATTTAACCCTCCAGGAAGTCTACCTTCTGTATGGCAACCAATATACATACACTCTAGCATGGTTTCCCAAATTCTATTCAACTCAAAATCAATTTCTGATTCTGATCTTAACTCTAATTCGTTTTTAAGAACAATATCTGATATTTGTAAATTTTCTTTTTCACAATATTCTTCTAATTGAATTGCTCTATTAATTGGGTACGGAAAATTCTTTTTATTGATTTCAATTTCTTCTTCTAAGTTATCATTCTCTTGCACAATAAATCCGCCACCAATAGAATAATACGTTTCTGATGATATTTCTTCTCCATCAAAAAAACCTTTAAAAGTCATTCCATTTGCATGAAATGGTAAAAATGCTCTATTAAATTTGATGGAATTTCTAAGAAAAGCTACTTTTTTTCCACCTTTAAAAAAAATTTCTTCTTGTGTATTTATCCTATCAACAATAATAACAATATCTTCAATAGGAATATACTCTGGGTCTGCCTCACTTAAACCTAATAACACAGCAACATCTGTTGCATGACCTTTACCTGTTAAAGACAAAGACCCGTATAAATTTACCTCAACAGTATCTATACTTTCTAAAAGATTTTTCTCCCTTAATTTTTCTACCCAAGCTATTGCAGCCCTCCAAGGACCTAATGTATGCGAACTAGAAGGTCCAACACCAATCTTAAGCATATCAAAAACACTAATAAATTGCGACATTCGTAATATTTAATCTAAATTACGGTGTAAATGTAAAAAATCCAACTCAATGAGTTGGATTTTTTTTATATTATTAAAGAATAAGAAAAATTAAAAACCGTAAACAGACTCTTTATCAAACTTTTTCATTAACATGTAGTAAACTACTGCTCTATATTTTTTTCTTTCAGATTTTCCAATTCTTTCCATAACCTCTGCAATTCCTGCATCTAATTCAGCACTATCTGCTAAACCTAACTTTTTAATTAAAAAGTTATTTTTTACAGTTGCTAATTCTTTAGCATCAGAACCAGAAACTGTTTCTGCATCTGCTTTATAAATAGAAGGTCCTAAACCTTTTGTTACTGCAGCTAATAATTCTGTGTTAGAACGCAGATCTCTATCGTCCATAAATTGTTTGTACAAAGCAACCTTTTCGTCAAATTTACTCATGATTTTGTGTTTAATTTTTTATATAATGTTTTGATTCTTATAGAACAATCCAAATATAAGAAAATAAAAATGGTTTTCAAATTTCGATGATTGCTCTATACTTAAGATACATTTTGTGTCAATATGTCACAATTTATTTGAAAATATTTTTTTTTGCTGACATTTACTAGACAAAAAAGTAGTTGGCACACAGTTTGACTATTGTTAAAATGTAAAATTGAATTAAGAATTTTTTAAATTATAAATATATTAGTTATGAGTAAAATTATTGGAATCGATTTAGGAACAACAAACTCGTGTGTTTCTGTGATGGAAGGTAATGAGCCAGTTGTAATACCTAATGCAGAAGGAAAAAGAACAACTCCTTCTATTGTTGCATTTGTAGAAGGTGGTGAACGTAAAATTGGAGATCCTGCAAAAAGACAAGCAGTAACAAACCCAACAAAAACAGTTTATTCGATTAAACGTTTTATGGGTAATAAGTTCTCTGAATCTTCTAAAGAAGTAAAAAGAGTACCTTATAAAGTAGTAAAAGGAGATAATGATACTCCAAGAGTAGATATTGATGGTCGTTTATATACGCCTCAAGAAATTTCTGCTATGGTATTACAGAAAATGAAAAAAACAGCAGAAGACTATTTAGGAACTGATGTTGCTGAAGCTGTAATTACTGTACCTGCTTATTTTAACGATGCGCAAAGACAAGCTACAAAAGAAGCTGGTGAAATAGCTGGTTTAAAAGTAAGAAGAATTATAAACGAACCTACTGCAGCTGCTTTAGCTTATGGGTTAGACAAATCTCATGATGACAAGAAAATTGTTGTTTTTGATTTTGGTGGGGGAACACATGATGTTTCTATCTTAGAATTAGGAGATGGTGTTTTTGAAGTATTAGCAACAGATGGTGGTACGCATTTAGGTGGTGATGATGTTGATGCAAAAATTATCGATTGGTTATCTGCTGAATTTAAAGCGGAAGAAAACATGGATTTAACAACAGATCCAATGGCTTTACAACGTTTAAAAGAAGCTGCTGAAAAAGCGAAGATCGAATTATCTTCTTCTGCACAAACAGAAATTAACTTACCTTATATTACTGCTACAGCAAGCGGACCAAAACACTTGGTAAGAACTTTAACGAAAGCTAAATTTGAGCAGTTAATAGACGATTTAGTTAAAAGAACTATTGAGCCTTGTGAAACTGCTTTAAGAAATGCAGATTTATCTAAATCTGATATCGACGAGATTGTATTAGTTGGTGGTTCTACAAGAATACCTGCTGTACAAGAAGCTGTTGAGAGATTCTTTGGAAAATCTCCAAGTAAAGGTGTAAACCCTGATGAAGTTGTTGCTTTAGGAGCTGCAATACAAGGTGGTGTTTTATCTGGTGATGTTAAAGATGTATTGTTATTAGACGTTACACCTTTATCTTTAGGTATTGAAACAATGGGGAATGTTTTCACAAAATTAATTGATGCAAACACAACGATTCCTACAAAAAAATCTCAAGTATTCTCTACAGCAGTAGACAATCAACCATCAGTAGAAATTCACGTTTTACAAGGTGAAAGAGCGATGGCTGCAGATAATAATACAATTGGTCGTTTCCATTTAGATGGTTTACCTCCAGCACAAAGAGGAGTTCCTCAAATTGAAGTAACTTTTGATATTGATGCAAATGGTATTATTAAAGTTTCTGCTTTAGATAAAGGAACAAACAAATCTCATGAGATTAGAATTGAAGCTTCTTCTGGTTTATCTGAAGAAGAAATCGAAAAAATGAGACAAGATGCAGAAGCAAATGCTGATGCAGATAAAGCTGCTAAAGAAACTGCTGAAAAAATCAACGAAGCAGATTCTATGATTTTTCAAACAGAAAAGCAATTAAAAGAATTTGGTGAAAAATTATCTGATGATAAAAAAGGACCAATTGAAGCTGCTTTAGTTGAATTAAAAGCTGCTCATGAATCTAAAGATTTAGCATCAATTGATACTGCTTTAGCAACTATTAACGAAGCTTGGAAAGTTGCATCTGAAGAGATGTATGCTGCACAAGGTGGTGCTGAAGGAGCAAATCCTGGAGCAGAACAACAAGGTCAACCAGAAGCTAACGCTGATCAAGGAGACAATGTTGAAGATGTAGATTTCGAAGAAGTGAAATAATATTCGCTAACAAGAAAACATATTTTCTTAAAATAAGTAAAAACGCAATCATTTATTTGATTGCGTTTTTTTTGTTTCTAAAAAAATAATTAGATTTTTTATATAAAAAAACTAAATTTACATCTTACATAAAATATTATTCTGTTTTAATAAATGAATAAACTAAAAAAAATATTTAAATCTATTATTGAAATTGGTTTGCATCAAAATGTAAATCAGAAAGAGGTAAAGAAAATTAAGATCTTAAATTTCTCTAGTTTTTTTATGGGAGCCACACTTTTAATCTCTTTAACTTTAAAACATATTAATAGTGAATTTTCTAACTTTTTAACTATTATTTTTTTAATTGAATCAATACTTTATTTTTCAGTCCTTTTCTTTAATTATTCGAAATATTATGTAACAGCTAGATTTCTTTTCTTTATTTATTTTACTTCAATTTTATTTTTACACAATAATTTCTTGTTTATCGGTGAATATACAGAGTATTATTATATAGTAATTCCAATAGGATCTTTACTCTTTTTCGAGAGTAAATATGTTCATTATTCTTTATTAATCATAGTATTAATTTTGTTTTATCTACCAAATCATTTTTTAAATTTATATGAAGAAAATAATTTTGGTTTTTTTCATGTAGCTCCTTTTTTTATTGGCGTTTTCATTGCTGTACAGTATTACAGAAATGAAAACTTAAAAAACGAAAGTAAATTAAAAGAAGCTTATGTAGAATTAGAAGAGCGTAAAAAAAGCGAATATGCAGACTTAAAATTAAAATCTTTAAGAGCACAAATGAATCCACATTTTATGTTTAATGCTCTAAATTCTATTCAAGACTTAATCTTAAAGCAAGATACAGATGCTTCATATGATTATATTGTAATGTTTGCTCAATTAATAAGAGATTCATTAAATTATTCTAATCATGATTTTATTACGTTAGAACAAGAATTGAACTTCTTAAAAGTATATTTGGAATTAGAAAAATTACGTATTGGAAATGATTTTAATTATACTATTGATTTTAAGGAAGATGAATCTATTGAAGTACCTTCTTTATTAATACAACCTTTTATTGAAAATGCCTTAGTACATGGTCTAATACATAAAAAAGGGAGTAAAAACCTTAAAATTAATTTTAATATTACGAATAATATTTTAGAATGTACTATTAAAGATAATGGTATAGGAAGAAAAAAAGCAAAAGAAATATTGAATAGACAAGGCAATCATCACCAATCTTTTGCTTTACAAGCAATAGAAAAACGATTAGAAGTTTTTTATAAAAAATACAATAAAAATGTAGGTTATAAAATTACTGATTTATATGAGAATGAAAATCCAATTGGTACAAAAGTTGTATTAACAATACCATATAATGCTCGTTTTTAAATTTAAAAAATGAAAACCTACAATCAAACCAATTTTTTTAAATACACTTTCTGTAAATTTACGCAAGACACCAGTTTTGAATTTCCAGAAAACAGCAATTATAAAAGTAAATCTGATAGCACTTATTTTTATACCAAAGAAGGTGTTTATAGAAAATCGAATCATTGGGGAAGAGTTGCCAATTGTAGATGGAAACTAATTTCTAAAGAAGATTATAAAAATCAACAAATAGTTGTTGGTTTTGCAAAATGGACCAGCTTCTACCCTATTAATTCTACTGAAAAAATATTTTTTATTGAAGTAAACTTTGATCATAAAAATGCCTTTTTAACAGTGAGTGAAAAAGCAATCAATAAATTTTCGTTTTCTGAAGCACAAAAAAAAATTAAAGATATAAATCAATTCTTTAAAAGTGATAAATGGGCTACATATTATGAAGAAGACATTAATATATTAAGAAGGAAAATTATATCAGAATATTTAACCTCTAATAAAACAATACAAGAGATTAAATTAGGTCTCAAATAAAAATCATTCTTATTTATTTCGTAAATTCGCTCTAGATTAAAATCATAAAATTCTAGATGAATATTCCGCAAACTAGTTTTCCAAGAGTTGTTATTATTGGTGGTGGTTTTGCAGGTTTAGCAGCTGCAAAAGGACTAGAAGAACAAGAATTACAAGTTGTTTTAATAGACAAACACAATTACCACACTTTCCAACCATTATTATACCAAGTTGCTACTGGTGGTTTAGAACCAGATTCTATTGCTTTTCCGCTAAGAAAACGTTTTAACGATGTAGAAAACTTCTTCTTTAGATTAACAAATGTTCTTAAGATTAATTCTGAGAAACAAACGATAGAAACGACCATTGGAAATTTAGAATATGATGAATTAATTATTGCTACAGGTTCTACAACCAACTTTTTTGGTAATACCAATATCAAGAAACACACGATGGAAATGAAATCCATACCGCAATCTTTAAACATTAGAAGTTTAATTTTAGAAAATTTTGAAGAAGCTCTTTTAACTTCTAATTTAGAAGAAAGAAAAGCTTTAATGAATTTTGTAATTGTTGGTGGTGGACCTACTGGTGTGGAATTAGCTGGTGCTTTGGCAGAAATGAAAAAAGGGATTTTACCAAAAGATTACCCAGATTTAGACATTAGACAAATGCAAATAAACCTAATTCAAAGCTCTGAATGTATCTTAAAAGGAATGAGTGCAAAAGCTTCTGAAAAAGCAGAAGATTTTCTAATAAAATTGGGCGTAAATGTTTGGAAAAATCTACGTGTTTTAGATTATGATGGAAAAACTGTAACCACAAACGGTGAAGATCATTTTAGAGCTGAAACCGTTATTTGGGCGGCTGGTGTTAAGGGAGAATTAATTGATGGTTTAAATGCTGAATGCGTTATAGAAAGAGCTGCAAGAATAAAAGTAGATGAATATAATAAAGTTTTAAACCATAAAAACATATATGCAATTGGTGATATTGCTTGTATGTCTTCAGAAAAAAACAAATACGGGCATCCAATGATGGCACAACCTGCTATTCAACAAGGAAAGTTACTCGCAAAAAATATTTTAGCAAAACTAGCTAACAAAGAACAGAAAGCATTTGTTTATAATGATAAAGGTTCTATGGCTACTATTGGAAGAAATAAAGCTGTTGTAGATTTACCTAAATGGAAATTTCAAGGAGTATTTGCTTGGTTTGTTTGGATGTTTGTTCATTTATTTTCTCTAATTGGTTTTAGAAATAAAGCCATTGTTTTTCTAAATTGGGTGTATAATTATATTCGTTTTGATAGAGAAACAAGATTAATTATTAGGCCTTTTAAAAACAAAAAAAATCTTAAATGAGTATTACTAGAATCATAAAATGTTCTAATTGTGGTGTTTTTAATACCAATAAAGAGTATTGTGAAAATTGTAATACTTTAATTTCTGATGCTAAAAAAAGAGAAATAAAAGCGTCTCAAGTAAAACAAAAACAAATTGATCAAGTTATCTACGAATTAGAAAATCCTAGTTTAGCAGAACGACTTAAAAAACACCCTTCTTTTTTATATAAAATTCTAGGTTGGATATTATATTCAGCAATTTTAGTTGTTACAACAATTGGCGCTGGTTTAGCTTGGTTTATTGCAATGGTTGCTGCTGGTTAATATGAAGAAAATACTTTTATATTACTTTCTTTTTTCACTATTTACAGGAACAGCTGTTTATATTCTCCAATCTTTATCAATTCCTTTACCTAAAATTATTCGTATCTATTTAAATGATTTTTTAATCATACCAATTATTCTTTTTATATGTCTTCAAGTATTAAAATGGTCTAAAAATGATAAAAACTACAACATTAGTTTACCCATAATTTTATATTTATGTTTTTTATATAGTCTTTTATTTGAATTTATTTTTCCAACATATTTAGCAAGATATACCAAAGACTTTATAGATGTTATTTTATACTTTGCAGGAGGTTTTGTATTCTATTATCTTCAAAAAATTAAAAAATGAGTTCGGTTAAAATTGCAAAAGAAAATATAGCTCGTTTAAACACTGCAATAACATTTATAGAAAGTAATTTATCCGAAAAAATATCCTTAGAAATTATCGCAGAAAAGGCCCATTTTTCTCCTTTTCATTTTCATCGATTATTTAAAATTGTGGTTGGCGAAACGGTACATAATTTTATCAATAGAAAAAGAATAGAAAAATCTGCTGCTTACTTATTATATCAAAAAGAAATAAATAGTACAGAAATAGCAGAAAGAGTTGGTTTTAGTTCTCTATCTGCTTTCTCTAAATCATTTAAAAAATTCTATGGTATATCTCCAAATAATTTCAAGAAAGAAAGTTCAGAAAAATACAGCAAGATTTGCAAAACAGATAGCAAGAATGGCAAAGTAACTATAACTTTTGAACAATATGTTTGCAATATCAATAATGCTTTAATGTGGTTACAAATGAATGCAAAAACAGAAATTAAAAAAGTACCAAGAATAGATTTAGGCTATATTTCTCATAAAGGTAAAATGGAAGCAATTGGAAGTGTCTATAACAGATTAGTAAAATGGGCAACACCAAAAGGTTTGATTAATGAACAAACTAGAATGGTAACAATTTATCATGACAGTCCTAAGATTACAGATCCTAATAATTTAAGATTGAGTGCTTGTATAGTTCTTAATGACCCTATTGAACTTGATGGCGAGGTAAACTTAAAAATTTTAAGTCCCACAAAGTGTATTGTAACAAGATTAGAAATTACACCTTTTGAGTTTCAGCAAGCTTGGGAAGCTTCTTTCGTTTTTATGATAGAAAACGGATACAAAAAATCTGAAGTTGATCCTTTTGAAATCTATTACAATAATGCTGCAGATCATCCAGAGAATAAGTTTATTGTAGATTTATGCGTTCCTATTTTATAAAATACAATTCATCATTCAAAAATTACAACTCGGTATTCCTTTTTATTTTTAGATCAAACAACACAGCATCTTTGTACTATCAAAAAAATAAACACAGATGAAACGTATTCTATTATTCTTATTTACTATTTGTCAATTATCATTAATTGCACAAACTACAATTTCTGGTAAAGTAACAGACTCAAAAAACAACGCTATTTTTGGGGCAAATGTATATTTAGATGGTACTTACGATGGATCATCAACAAACGAAAATGGAGAATTCTCTTTTAAAACTGAAGAAAAAGAAATACAAACTTTAGTAATATCATTTGTTTCTTTTGAAACATATGTAAAAACAGCAGATGTTTCAACTCTTAAAAACTTAAAAATAAAATTAAGAGACGATGTAAATTCTTTAGATGCTGTTGTAATAAATGCAGGAACTTTTGAAGCTGGAGAAAAAGCAAAAGTTACAGTTTTAAAACCTTTAGACATTGTAACTACAGCAAGTGCATTAGGCGATGTTTTTGGAGCTTTACAAACCTTACCAGGAACAACAACTGTAGACGAAGATGGACGTTTATTTGTAAGAGGTGGAGAAGCAGAAGAAACACAGATTTTTATAGACGGAATTCGTGTTTTTACACCTTATGCTGCATCTGCAAGAAACATTCCAACTCGTGGTCGTTTTTCGCCATTTTTGTTTAAAGGTATTTCATTTTCAACAGGAGGTTATTCTGCAGAATACGGTCAAGCTCTTTCTAGTGTTTTACAGTTAAACACAATTGATGAACCTACAGAAGAAAAAACAGACCTGTCTTTTATGACATTAGGTTTTGGTGTTGGAAACACTCAAATTTGGGATAATAATTCTTTTAGTGTAAATACTTCTTACGTTAACTTAGCTCCTTACCAAGAAGCTTTTCCTGATAGAAATAAATGGAAAAAACCAGTACAAGCTTTAAGTGGAGAAATGGTTTTTAGACATAAGTTTAAAAACGAATCATTATTAAAATTATATGGTGCTTTTAGTTATACCGATTTTGATGTAACACAAGATGACATTAATTATGAAGATGGTTTAAGATTCGGATTACAAAATAGAAACCTTTACTTTAACACTTCTTATAAAAACAAATTTGGAGATAATTGGAAAATTGAAACTGGTTTAAGTTTTACCAACGATCATACTAACCTTAAAATTATAGATGATAAAATAGCAAGTAATGAAAACTCGCTACATTTAAAAGTAAAGCTAAAAAAACAGTTTTCTAATCGTTTTAAAATTAGTTTTGGTTCTGAGTATTTTACAACCGATTTTAACGAAAGTTACACTCCAAATAATAGTAATAAATTCGATTACGGTTTTAATAATAACATCTTCGCTACTTTTGCAGAAACTGATATTTTCTTCTCTAAAAACCTAGCTACAAAAATAGGAGTTCGTGCAGAACATTCTCAGTTATTAAATGAATCTACAATTTCGCCAAGAATTTCTTTAGCTTACAAAGCAGGAAAAAACTCACAATTTTCTTTGGCTTATGGTCAGTTTTATCAGAATCCAAAAAATGATTATTTAAAATTCAATCAAAATTTTAAAGCAGAAAACACATCTCATCTTATTGCCAATTATCAATCTACAAAACAAGGTCAAATTTTTAGACTAGAAGCCTATTATAAAGATTATAAAGATCTTGTAATGTATGATAGTAATATACCTACTTACACAAGTAATTATAACAATAATGGAAACGGATTTGCAAAAGGCTTTGACCTTTTCTGGAGACAAAACGGAAAAATAAAAAACACAGATTATTGGGTTTCTTATTCATTTTTAGATACAGAAAGAGTTTATAAAAACTATCCAACCTCATCAACTCCAAATTTTGCATCAAAACATAATCTATCAGTAGTTGCAAAACATTTTATTACAGATTTAAAAAGTCAAGTTGGTTTTAGTTATAATTTTGCCTCAGGTAGAAATTACACCAACCCAAACGAAATTGGTTTTTTAAATAATAAAACTAAAAACTATAATTCTGTAAGTTTAAATTGGGCGTATTTAATCGATCAACAAAAGATTCTATATTTTTCTGTTAACAATGTTCTAGGCACACAAAATGTATTTGGATACAACTATAAAAATACAGCAGAACCTAATGGAAACTTCAATAGACAAGCTATTACCCCAAATGCAGATAGGTTCTTTTTTGTAGGTTTCTTCTGGACAATCAGTGATAATAAAAAATCAAACCAACTAGATAATTTGTAATATTTTTAGAAGCTATTTCCTGCTTTCCGCACTCGCTTTTTTTCTTAAAAAAGAAAAAAGAGCTCAAACAAATGCTACAATCAGGGCTAAACATTTCTAATAACTAATTGCAAACACTAAAAATTAATAATTATTAACACACTAAATTACAATTCAGAAACAAAAAATTACAATTGGGTATTGTTCTTGTGTAATTCACATAAAAACATCAGATATTTGAATCATCAATAAAATATAAAATAAAAATCATGAAAAATTTACTTTTAATATTTGCTATCCTTTTAAGTGGAATTCTAACAACAAATGCACAAGAAGAAACATTTGATTTAACGATACAAATTAGTGGTTTAAATTCTGACAAGGGAACCTTATTAATTGCCCTTTATGATAAGAAAGAAAATTTTTTAAAAAAGATTTTTAAAGGAAACGCTATAAAAATTAAAGATAAAAAGTCTGAAGTTACTTTTAATAAAGTACCAAAAGGAGAATATGCAGTTTCTTTTATTCATGACGAAAACGACAACAAAAAAATGGACACTAACTTTTTAGGAATACCTAAAGAAGACTATGGTTGCTCTAATAATGCTAGAGGTTTTATGGGGCCTCCAAAATATGATGATGCTAAGTTTAACCTTGATTCTAATAAATCTATAACTATAAAAATTAACTAATGAAATTAAAAAAGATATCCTTTTCTTTAATTGCTATTTGTAGCGTATTAGTTGGTTTATACCCAATTGTATACTTTTTAGTTCCAGATAGAAATTTTGGCTTATTAGCAGGGAAATCGGCAGCACTTTTAGTCAACAACTTATGGAATACTATGTTTTATACACATATTGTTCTTGGCGGAATTGCATTATTAATTGGTTGGTTGCAATTCAATAAAAAATTAAGAGTAAAAAACTTAGAATTACACAGAAAAATAGGCAAAATATATGTGGTTTCTGTTTTATTAAGCGCAATCTCTGGTTTATATATTGGGTTTTATGCATCTGGTGGTATCATTGCTAAATCTGGTTTTATTACAATGGCTATCGCTTGGTTTTTAACTACTTTATATGCTTTTACAGCTATAAAAAAAGGGAACGTTCTTCTACATCAAAAATTAATGATCTATAGTTATGCTATTTGTTTTGCTGCAGTTACTTTAAGAATATACTTACCAATTTTCATACCTATATTTGGCGGATTTTTACCTGCTTATAAATTAATTGCATGGTTATGCTGGATTCCAAATACCATCGTAGCCTACTTTATTATTAAATCTCAACTTAAATTTACAACTTAAAATTTTAAATTATGAAAAAATCAATCTTTATTATTGCCTTATTATTTACTGGAATAGTTTCTGCACAATCTAAATACCAAGCAGGAATGAAAAAAGCATTCTCACTTTGGAATGAAGGAAAAATGACAGAAACTTCTCAACTTTTTGAAAGAATTTCTAAAGCTGAACCAACAAAATGGAAACCTGCATATTACGCTGCAACAGTAGAAATTATTGGTAGTTTTCAAATAAAAGATGAAGTTAAATTAAAAGCCAAATTAACAAAAGCACAAGAATTTTTAGATACCGCAACTTCTAACTCACCTAATAATCCAGAAATTTTAATTACACAAGCATTATTAAACACTGCTTACATTGTTTTTGATGGACAGAAATACGGAATGACAATGTCTATGAAAAATGGAGGTTTGTATGCTAAAGCATTAAAAATTGCACCAAACAATCCTAGAGTTATTTTAAGCAAAGCACAATCAGATATTGGAGGTGCTCGTTTTTTCGGTAAATCTACAAAACCTTACTGTGCCGAAATTAAAAGAGCAATAAAACTAAGTAAAGAGGAAAATATTGAAGAAGAATTTTATCCAAAATTTATGTTAGAAAGAGCAGAACAAGCATTAAAACAATGTCAAAACTAGTTTTAATAAAAATATAAAACTCGAGAAATGTTCTCGAGTTTTTTTTTATGCTTTTTTTATCAAATTAGAAACAGGATCTACATATAGTTTTTTCTTCCCATAAGGCAACACTACTCTAGAGTCATGTAGGGTGCCAAAAATAATTTCTTTTTCAAAAATTACAGTTTTACTTGGTTCTAAATATTCGAAAATACAGTTTCTATATTCATCTAAATACTTTGGCTGAATTCTAGTTAAAAACTCAGCATACACTGTATCAAAATTTTGATCAATTTTAGATTGCAACCACCTATTTACAAGTGCTGTATCTAAAAATGTAGTTTTAGCATTTTTGCCTTGCATCGATTCTTTTTGAGGTAAGTTTTCAAAAGCGTCAGATTTCCCATTTCTGTTATTAGAAAAATCACCTTTTGTTTTATATTTTGCTCTAGATCCTGAAGCCTTTCTTAACAACCATTTAGACATTACCCTAAAATCTTTTTTATTAAATCTTGCTTCGATTTTTCATCATCACCAAATAACCATTGTAATACATTATCTTCCCAAATCTGACTTTTTTCAGTTTCAGTAATAAGATTTTCTTCTATTGCTAAATCTAATAATTTACCAGGATAAGAAGATTGAGCATCACTTTCCATTTCTCCTAAAGGATAAGGATCATCAAGACCCATTAATACTTGTTTGGTTCCTTGTCTGTCTATCATTAACTTTAAAGAATCTGTATCATGTACAAGCGTATCAAAGAAAATATTTTTATGTCCAACGGCTTTTCTTGGGTGTGTTTTTCCTTCAAATAAATCTGGACGACCATCAAAGCCTTGAATACGTCTACCTAAATTCATTTGTGCCAATTGACCTCCATGTGCAAAACAAGTTCTAATATTCTTAAAACGTTCTTGCATACCGTTTAAAGTATAAAAGTGATACGCATCGCCACATTGTGCTAACATCCAAATTAAATGAAAACGCCAATTGGTATTTTCTAATTTTATCATTTTATCACCATCATAAGGATGAATTTCTATGGCTAATTTATATTTATCTGCTAATTCAAAAATTCGGTCATTTTCTTCGTCAAAAACACAACGCCATTGCCCAATTGAATCCATAAAATGTGTTGGCAAACACAATACTTTTAATCCTAATTCTTCTACACAACGTTTCATTTCATCTAAAGCACCATAAATAAAACCAGGATGTACAACAAATCCACATGTAAATTTAGAAGGATGTTCTCTTTGCACTTTTGCGTTAAAATCATTCTGAAAACGCAATGCTTTTTTCATCTCTTCCAAACGTAAACCATTACCATATAATTGAGAAAGATTTAAAACCACAGCATGATCTAGCTTATTTTTTTCCATCCAAAGTAATTTCTCATCAAGAAAAAAACTAGAATCTGTTACTGGTCGTTTCCATCCTTTTTGTAACATATGTTTACGTTCATCATCTACCCAAAAAATTTCTTTTTCCTTCATAAATTGAGGGATTTCTTCTGGATAAGGTAATAAATGTGAATGGCCGTTTATGCGTAATTTACGTTTCATTATGAATTAAATATTGAAAAATTAAAAGAATAAAAAAACAATGTTGACTAAAATACTGGTACTAATTAATTACCTAATTTATTTGGTCTTTTCATAACAGTGCCACATTTATCACATGTACATTTTTTTTTACTTGAGTAGTACTTATCGAAAATTATTGGCATATCTGTTTCTATATTATCTAATTTAAATTTCTTTCTATAAAGTAAATTACTACAGTTTTCGCAATACCACTCTAAAGCATCTTTCATTTTCTTTTTACGCGGATATTCGATAACCAAACCAACTGTACCTTCCTTTCTTTGTGGAGAGTGAGGCACTTTTGCTGGCAATAAATAAATATCTCCTTCATTAATTTCTACATCAATCATTTTGCCATTATCATCAATTATTTTTAAAATCATATCGCCTTCTACTTGGTAGAAAAATTCTGGCGTTTCATTATAATGGTAATCTTTTCTATTATTAGGCCCACCAACAACCATTACTATATACTCTCCATTGTCCCAAACTTGTTTGTTACCAACTGGCGGTTTTAATAAATGACGATGTTCATCAATCCACTTTTTAAAATTTAAAGGTTGTACTAAATTCATTTTATAGATTTTTAGATTATTGGATATTTTGATTGTTAGACTTTAAAATTACTCTTTTTTTATGTCTTTATAAATTATCTTTTTGTTAGCTTTTAGCACTAACCTCAACAAACAAGTTTAGCCTGATTGAAACCATTCAAATATCTGTTGATATTTTTAACCTTTTTTATTTTTCAGAAAAAAGATATAGTGTAAAGCAAGAAATAGCTTCTTATAACAATTTGGGCGTTCCTTAAAGGTCGGGCTTTTTGCTGTATCTTTTTTTCGTTCCTCAAAAAAGGATGTCGCTACAATCCCTAACGCGGGCTTCGTTTATAAATTTACAAAGATTTAGTTCTTCCTCCATCTACAGGTAAATTAATTCCGTTTATGTAACTTGCTTGTGCGCTTGCTAAAAAAGTTACCGCTGCTGCAGTTTCTTCTGGTTTTGCAAAACGAGCAGCAGGAACATAACTTTTTAAAAGTTGTTCCATTTGCGCTTCTGTTGTTTTTGCTTTCTCTGATTTTATCTTGATAATTTGATCTAAACGTGCCGTATTTGTAAAACCTGGTAAGACGTTATTTACCGTAATTTGAAATCCACCAAGCTCTGTAGCCAAAGTTTTTGCCCAATTACCAACTGCATTTCTAATCGTATTAGAGACTCCTAAACCTGGAATTGGCTCTTTTACTGACGTAGAAATTACGTTAATTATTCTACCAAATTTTTCTGATTTCATAAACGGAACTACTGCTTGCGTTAGAATTTGATTGCAAATAATATGCATTTGAAAAGCATTGATTAAATCATTAGAAGTTGCAGAAAGTAAATCGCCTCCTTTTGGACCGCCTGTATTATTTATTAAAATATGAAATTTTAGATCGGTAGTTTCTAAAGCCTTTTTAAGTTCTATTGGCTCAGAAAAATCTGCTATCAAATAACCGTGATTCTGATTATCATTTGGTAATTCTGCTAAAACAGCTTTTAACTTTTCTTCGTTTCGGGCAACTAAAGTAACGTTTACTCCTTCTCTTGCTAACGCTACTGCTGTTGCTTTTCCAATACCTTGTGTGCTTCCGCAAACTAAAGCGTTTTTGTTTTTTATGTTTAAATTCATGTTAATTTCATTATCAAGTTTAATCCCTTTAATATTAATAGAATCACTAACAACTCAATTAAAATTTGAGCCAATAGGTTAATCATTTTCTTTTTTGGAAGATTATTTTCTTTTTCAAACTTCCTTCTTTTCTTTTTTCGTCTCCAAAAAAGAATACCATTTATAAATTCTAATATAACAGTTATTAAGTCTGTTATTAATTACCTAATACCATTTCTTTAATCTTCATTGCTTTTTCAAAATGATCTAATTTATGTGTTTCAATCCACCAAGTTGCAGCTTCCATTAATAACTTTGGGTTATCATTTTTATTTTTAAAAAATGCGTAAAAAGACAAACCTACATTCGTTCCTTTTTTTTCGATTTTATCATTACAAACTTGCAAGATTTTTTCTTTTAATTCTTTATTCATTTTTTTTTTAGATTAAATAATTCAAAAATCGAAAATAATTCTTTAATACTTTATACATATATTTTTAGGTTCTGTAAAAATCGTAAAGCTTCAAAACCACCCTCACGTCCAATTCCACTTTCTTTTTGACCACCAAAAGGAGTTCTTAAATCTCTCATAAGCCATGTATTAACCCAAACAATTCCTACGTGTAATTGTTTAGAAAATTGCAGGGTTCTGTTTAAATTATTCGTCCATAAAGTTGCTGATAATCCGTATTTTACGTCATTTGCCAATTGCAAGGCTTCTTCATCTGTTTTAAATGGCATTATAGTAACAACAGGACCAAAAATTTCTTCTTGATTCAATCTACATTGATTACTTGCTACCTCTATAATTGTTGGTTGTAAATAATAACCGTTTTCACTTCCTTTTACGGCAATTCTATCACCTCCAAAAAGAATTTTTCCTCCTTCATTTTCTGCTATATCAATATAAGATTTTACTTTTTCTAAATGTTCTTTAGAAACCAAAGCTCCAATATTTGTGCTTTCTTCTAATGGATTTCCAACTTTTAATTCAGATACTTTCTGAACAAAATCCTTCTTAAATTTTTCGTAAATTTTTTCTTCCACAAAGATTCTACTACCGCATAAACAAATTTGACCTTGGTTAGCAAACGAAGATCGAACAGTAGTTTCTAACATTTTATCGTAATCGCAATCTGCAAAAATGATATTCGGATTCTTTCCTCCTAATTCTAACGATAATTTCTTGAACATTGGCGCTGCAACTCGCGCAATATGTGCGCCTGTTGTTGTTCCGCCAGTAAATGAAATTGCCTTAATTTTTTTATGTTCTACAATTGCTTGTCCAGTTGAAGTTCCTAATCCGTGAACAATATTTAAAACACCTTTTGGGAGTCCAGCATCTTTTGTTATTTCAGCCAATAAATACGCTGTCATTGGTGTAACTTCACTTGGTTTTGCGATAACGCAATTTCCTGCAGCAATTGCTGGGGCAATTTTCCATGTGAATAAGTACAAAGGTAAATTCCAAGGAGAAATACAACCAACAACCCCAATTGGTTGGCGTAACGTAAAATTAACAGCATTTAAACCTACACTTTCATGTGCTTCTGACGAAAATTGTGTAATTGCATTTGCAAAAAATTGAAAGTTACTTGCTGCTCTAGGAATATCGATTTGTGTTGCTAAACTTACTGGTTTTCCGTTGTCTTTAGATTCTGATTCTGCTAAAAATGTTAATTTTTCTTTTATTAAATCGGCAATTTTAGACAAGATTTCACTTCTTCTTGTTAATGTTGTATTAGACCAACTTGGAAATGCTTTTTCAGCTGCTTCAACTGCTTTTTCTACATCTTCTTTTGTTGAATCGGGGATTTGACCATAAACCTCTCCAATTGCTGGATTATAGTTTTCAATCCACCTGTCAGCGACAGGAGGCAAGAACTCTCCATTGATGTAGTTTTGAATCTTCACTATATATTTTTTTAAATCTATTTTGGTTCAATAATTAAAAACACTGCCGTTTCATTACCAATATTTATTACTTGATGCGATGTTCTTTCATCATTTGAAAAACTATATCCTGTTGGCACATCTACTTCCCTTACTCCTTTAACATCCTTTATTTTAAATTTACTTCCAACAAGTGTATAACCAAAATGCTTTCTATGGTAATGCTCTTCATGACCAACACTTGGAGGAAAAGTACATTTTAAAACTCTTAATTCGGCATTATCTTTTAGTACTTCACAAACCTTTTTCCCTTTCCAACCAGCTTCTAAAGGATCTGGAAGTATGGTTTTAGGTTTACATGAATAGAAACCAATTATTAAGAAACAAAAAAATAATTTTGTTAGTTTATTCATCTTATTATTTCTTATAAGCCGTTACTTTAATCTCCACCACCAAATCGGGATGCGGTAATTGATGTACTGCAACTGTTGTTCTTGTTGGCCCAGTTTCTTTGTCAAAAAACTCTGCGTAAGCTTTATTGTATCCTGCAAAATCATTCATGTTTACTAAAAAAGAAGAAACATCAACCACATCTTTTATAGATGCTCCAACAGTTTGTAATGTTTTATCTATATTTTTTAAAACTTCTCTTGTTTGGGTTTCTGCATTTAAGCGTTTTGTTCCCATTTCGTCTATAATATCAACGCCTGCAATGGTATTATCTGCTCTTCTTGAACTAGTTCCTGATACAAAAATAAAATCGCCCACAACTTTAACATGTGGATATGCTCCTCTTGGTGTTACTTTTTTTCCTGACATATTATTTTGCTAATTCTAACAGTTTTAAAGTGGTTCTTAAATTTCTTGTTGTTGCAATAACATTGAGTTTCTTCTCTATGCTGTTATTTGTTAGTTTTGTTTTACCAAATCCAGATGAACAATTTAAATACACAACATCATTATCAACTTTGTATTTATCTTCTTTTATATTTTTAATATCAATAGTTGTCTTTACTGGCACTTTATTTAAAAAGGTAAAAGCTACTATTTTTTCATTTTCCTTCGAAAAAGGATAATTGTCAACTACTTTTTTAAATTCAGAAATTGTTCTTGCAATAACAGGAATCTCATATCCTAACTTGGCGAAAATTCCTTCTTTTATTATTTCACAAGTTTCTGATTTCTCTTTTTGTGAATCTAAAATAATATTTCCACTTTGAATATAGGTTTGTATATTTTGAAACTGTAAATCGTTTAATAATTGGCGTAATTCTGCCATTGGAAGTTTATTTTTTCCTGACACATTTATTCCGCGTAATAAAACAATATACTTTTTCATTATAAACCTGCTATTTTATCTTCAGCTAAAATTTCGTTTGTTTCAATTTTCACTTTCTCTAAAACAACTTTTAATTCGTCTTTTGTCATGTTTAAATCTGTGATAACCTTATTGTCTGCAATTAAATTAAGTAACGCTTTGTCTTGCGCTCTTCCGCGTTTCATAGCTTCGTTATAACCAATATTTTCATTAAAAGTTACCATAGAATATTTAGAAAAATATTCCGTTGGAAACGTTTTTTCTAAATCCATTTCTAACTTTCTTTTCTCTTTAAATAACGGATTTGCAACATGACCTTTCATTTCATAAAAATTATCTAACGCCAAATCTGCAATAGCATCTGTGTTTTCTTTCCTAGCTTTTTCATAGGTCTTGAAAACGCTTTTCCAATTGCCTAAATCTTGATTTAAAATTTCATCAAACACAGTAACATCTTCAAAGGAAGCATTCATTCCTTGTCCGTAAAACGGAACAATTGCATGTGCTGCATCGCCTAATAAAATAGTTTTATTTTGATAATTCCAAGGCGAACATTTTACGGTTCCTAATACACCTGTTGGGTTATTTAAAAACTCTTCTTTTATATTCGGAATTATTGCCAACGCATCAGGAAACTCGTTTTCAAAAAAAGTAGTTATTTTTTCTTCTGAAGTTAAATTACTAAAGTTATATTCGCCTTCTTCATAACTTAAAAACAAGGTTACTGTAAAGCTTCCATCCATATTTGGTAGCGCGATTAACATATAATCTCCACGTGGCCAAATATGTAAATGCCCATCACTTATTTGATGCTTGCCATTTTTATCCGCAGGAATTTCTAATTCTTTATATCCATGCGTTAAGTAATTTTGAGAATAACTAAACAAGAATTTCTTCTCTAAATAATAGCTTTTTCTTAAAATTGAACCCGCTCCATCGGTTCCAAAAACAACATCTGCATCAATAGAAAATGTTTCTTTGGTTTTGTAATCTTTAAAATGAACAATAGTATTTTCAATATCAACCGAAGTGCATTTTTTATTAAAATGAATATTTACATTTTCGTGTTTTTCTGCTTCTGTTAATAGAATTCCGTTTAAATCGCCACGAGAAATAGAATTAATATATTCATTTTCTCTTCCTGAATAATTAGATGCAAACGTGTTTCCTTCTTTGTCGTGCATTAAACGTCCATACATTGGTATGCAAATTTCTCTTGCCTTCTCTTCCATTCCACATAAACGCAACGCCTTAAATCCACGATCTGACAATGCTAAATTGATTGATCTCCCTGCAGAAATATCTGTAGTTCTTAGATCTGGTCTACTTTCAAACACCTCAACTTTGTAACCTCTTTGTGCTAATCTTAATGCTAAGAGTGAACCACATAAACCAGCACCAATTATTAATATTGCATCTTTTTTGTTCATCTTGTTTATACTTACTAATTTAACTTGTTTTTTAAAAATTGGTAATCATCGTATTCCAATTTAAAATCAGATAATGATATTTTTTGCATTTCGTTATCTTCATTTAAAAAACTTAATAAATCACTTTTTGTATTAATTTTTATTTTCGAAAAATTATTATACATAAAATTTGCTCTTATATTTTCTTTAATACACATTAAGATTCTTTTGTCTGTTATAATCAAATAATCGTTTCCTTTTTCCATAAACAAACTTAGAATTCCTAATATTTGATATTGCCAAAAACCAATATCACTTTTAGTTTTTAATTTAACTAAAATATCTTCTCCCTTAATCAATTTATCAAAAACACTCATTTACAAGAATCCTTTTAAAATTGAAACCATTCTATACACATCTTCAAACGAATTATACATTGGCGTTGGTGCACAACGAATAACATCTGGTTCTCGCCAATCGGTAATTATATTATTTTCAGTTAGTTTTTTGTGTAAACTTTTATCAGCATTTTTTACTTGAATAGATAATTGACATCCACGTTCTTTTGGATTACTTGGTGTAATTATCTTAATATCATCAGATCCAATTTGTTTAATTAAAAACTCAAAATAACCTGTTAGCTTTTCTGATTTTTCTCGCAATGAATCCATACCAACCTCTGCAAACATATCTAATGATGCTTTAATTGCTGCCATAGATAATATTGGCGGATTGCTTAATTGCCAACCTTCTGCTCCTTCCATTACATCAAATGGTTGGCGCATGTTAAAACGTGTTTCTTTATTATGATTCCACCAACCAGCAAAACGGGGTAAATCTTTATTTTTCGCATGTTTTTCGTGTACAAATAATCCGGCTAAACTTCCAGGTCCAGAATTTAAGTATTTATAGGTACACCAAGCTGCAAAATCTACTCCCGAATTGTGTAATTCTGGCGAGATATTTCCTGCTCCGTGTGCTAAATCGATTCCGACAACACAATCTTTTGAATGCCCTATTTCTGCTATTTTTTTTAAATCTAAATATTGACCTGTATAGTAATTTACACCGCCAATTAACAACAAAGCAATTTCATCACCTTGTTCAGAAACAATCGTTTCTAAATCTTCTAAATTTAATAACTCTTCTCCTTTTCTTGGTTTCCATTCTATAACATCGTCTGCAGAAAATCCATGGAATTTTAATTGCGATTGTACTGCATATCTATCTGATGGAAATGCATCTGACTCAATTACAATTTTATACTTTGCTTTTGTAGGTTTGTAAAAAGACACCATTAACAAATGAAGATTCGTTGTAAGCGTATTCATCACTACAACTTCTATGGGTTTTGCTCCCACAACTTTCGCCATATTATCAGTAAGTAATTCATGATAATTTAACCACGGATTCTTTGCTTCAAAATGACCTTCTACCCCCAAATTTGCCCAATCTTCTAATTCTTGATTGATGTATTCTTTGGTTGATTTTGGCTGTAAACCCAAAGAATTTCCGGTAAAGTATAACCAATTATCCCCATTTTTGTCTTTTGGAATATGAAATCGATTTCGTAAATAAGAAATACGATCCTCTTTATCTTGCTGTTGCGCGTAAGTTAAGGTGTTTTGATATTGCATCTATAAAAAAATGATTGTCTTCAAATATAAAACAATCCTTTAGAGAATTCAATTTTAAGCTACATATTTAACAGAAAAAACGATCTCTTTTTTCATCTCATTTTACAAATAGCAAAAGATTTAGTTTTGTATTTTAGCAAAAAACATTTCAATGAAAATGATAAAATATTTTTCTCTATTATTATTTCTTAGTTTTATTTCTTGTGATAAAGAAACAAAAACTATTTCCGAATTAGAAAATATTCATGCATCTATAAAAACTGAATTTGCACCTGATAAGAGAGTTGAGTTATTTGAAATTTATTTTGAGAATACTGATAATCAACTTATTTTAGAAGGAGAAACGACTTCTAAAAAAGCATTCTCTATTCTTATAGATAGTTTGAAAAATAGAAAATTAAAGTTTACAAATAATGTACGTGTTTTACCAGACTCTGCTGTTGGAGATCTAAAATATGCAATCGCTAAAAATTCTGTAATAAACATACGCTCTAAACCTAAACATTCTGCTGAATTAGGAACACAAGGTTTACTTGGAATGCCTTTAAAAGTCTTGGATAAAAAAGGTGATTTCTACCGAGTACAAACTCCAGACAATTATATTTCTTGGGTTGACAAAGGCGGAATTACACGAATGAACAAAGAGAATTTTGACGCATGGAATCATAGAAAGAAAATAATATTCACCAAAAACTTTGGATATGTATATGCTGATAAAAGTAAAGATTCTGAAATAATCTCGGATATTACTTTGGGTGGAATTTTAAGGTTTATAGGACTCGATAATACTTTCTTTGAAGTAGAATATCCTGACAAAAGAAAAGGGTTTGTAAAAAGAGAAGAAGCTATTTATTATGATACTTGGATTTATAATTTAAAACCTAATCAAGAGAATATAGAAAATGTTGCAAAAAAAATGGATGGTTTCCCTTATTTATGGGGAGGAACTTCTAGTAAGGGAATAGATTGTAGCGGATTTACAAAAATGGTGTATTTAATGAATGGTTTTATAATACCAAGAGATGCATCGCAACAAGTTAATGCTGGTAAAATCGTAGATTCTGATTTAGATTTTATAGACTTAGAAAAAGGAGATTTATTATTCTTTGGAACAAAAGCAACTAAAGAAAAGAAACAACGTGTTGTACATGTTGGTATTTGGCTAGGAAATAATAAAATGGAATTTATTCATGCTTCTGGTAATGTTCATTTAAGTTCTATGGATATAAATCATGCTAAATATGATGAATTTAATAAGAATAGATATTTAGGAAGTAGACGTTACTTAGGCGTAAATGATGAAATGATTATTAATTTGAAAAAAAATAAAACTGCATTTATTAAATAGAGAATATCATAGTTTTTAAACTGAATTTCTCAATGAGAATTATTTTTTTTTATTGTGCAACGGGTTAAAAACATCTTGTTTACTTTTTTCACTCTTTTAAGTAAGGGACACAAATTAACTTTTAAGGTACTAACAAAATAATGTAAATAGGTCTAGCCCTGATTGAACGATTTGTTTGAGCTCTTTTTTAGTTTCAGTTTTAGTGAATTTTGCTTTTTTGCAAATTTGTATCAAGAACAAACTAAAAAAAGCGAGTAGTGAAAGCAGGAAATAGCTTCAAAAAAAATACCCTTCAATATAAAAACTGAAGGGTATTAATTATTTTTAAAAACAATTAATATAAAACTCTAAACTTAATTGTTCCTTCTATTTTTCTTAACTCGTCTAAAACCGCTGT
>CAJQQH010000075.1 GCA_905480405.1 uncultured Polaribacter sp.
GCAATGGCATTTCATATTTGCAGTGTTATTAAGAAAGAGAAAATAAGTTCACCTCATTTTAACATGGAGTAAAGTGAGGTTTAAAAAAGAAAAGGAGGTATTGAGCAACTTGTTGGCTTGTCATGCTGAAATGAGTTTACGAATTCAACGAAACCGATTAAAAAAAATAGTTTAGAATTGAAATATAAATTATTTAGCATCTAAGTATACCCAATGATTATTTTCTTTACAAAAAGTAGATTTCTCTTCAATAGTATTTATTGTTTCGTTCTCCTTAAAGTAGGCTTTAAAATGAACATTTGCTTCTGTAGCAATTAATATTTCTAACTTAATCCATTTAACAGACTGCGTCCATTGTTTTAGTTCTTTGTATTCTTTTTTAGAAAGACGAGTAGAACTATGATGACTTTTATGAAGGTAGTTTATATTAGCCAAAACAAAAGCACTGTATCTAGAACGCATTAATTGTTCTGCAGAAGTAACTTGCTTAATGTTTTTATGCGCTATTTCACAACAATTTTTATACAGTTTATTAGGATTACAAGGGCAATTCATAACTAATTTATAATTTCATTCTCTTTAATTCTAAAGCAACGTTCTTCACCTAAAAATAAAGGATCACCAAATTCTTCAGACCAAAAACCATCTAAAATATCTTTAGAAATACATCTATAAACGACTACACCTGTATAAATATCATTTTCATCACCTTGGTATTTAAAATTTATTACTAAAATGTTATCTTTAAAAAAACCTGTTCCAAATTGTTCTTGATTCTTGTTAATTAACCATTTAGCAATGATTCGGTTGTTGATGTCTAATGTTAAGGTTAGAGTACCTTTATAGGTTTTTTCAGTTCCGTCTTGGTTGCTTCCGAGTATTTGAAATACTCCAATAATTTCTTCAATTTTCATTTTACTTTTATGATTCTGTAAATGTATGATTCTTCCTTGTTATATTTTTTTTTTTTATAGAAGTTAATTCATTAAAAATCATTACTTTTGGTTTACCAATTTGGTAAACCAATTTAAAAATACATTTATGAAGTTTAAAGTTTTGATTTTATTAATATGTACTAGCATATTTTATTCTTGTGAAAAAGAAACTAATAATACACTAGTATCAAATGTTAAAGAATTAAGTGAAGCGATTAAAAACGCTAAGGCTGGAGATAATATTGTTCTTAAAAACGGCATATACAAAGATATTGAAATTAATTTTATAGGTGAAGGTACAAAAGAGAATCCTATTACGTTAAAAGCAGAAACTTCTGGTGAAGTTTTTATAGAAGGTGTATCAAATTTAGAAATTAGTGGTAATTATTTAGTTGTTGATGGTTTATTTTTTAGAAATGGTCATTCCCCTTCCAAAAACGTAATAGCTTTTAGGACTAGCCCTAAAGAGGTTGCTAATAATAGTAGTGTTACTAACTGTGTTATTTTAGATTTTAATAATTTAGAACGAGACCAAGATAATCTTTGGGTTCAGTTTTACGGTAAACATAATAAATTATCTAATTCTTATTTAGCGGGTAAAACTAATGGTGGGCCAACGGTAAGAGTAGATTTAAAAGGAAACCAAAGTATTAGAAATTATCACCAGATTGTAAATAATCATTTTGGACCAAGACCAAGAAAGGGTGGTGCAAGAGGAGAAACAATTCAATTAGGAAGTAGTTTTACTTCTATGTCTCCTAGTAATACAACTATTGCTAACAATTTATTTGAAGAGTGTAATGGAGAAGTAGAAATTATTTCTAGTAAAACGAATTTTAATGTTATTAAAAATAATGTTTTTTATAAAAGTGAAGGTTCTGTTGTAACAAGACATGGTAATTATGTAACTGTAGATGGAAACTATTTTATTGGTGATGGAGTAAATGATCAATTTGGTGGAATAAGAATTATAAATACTGGTCATTGGGTTATTAATAATCTTTTTTATAAAATTAAAGGAAAGAACTTTAGAAGTCCGATTGCGATTATGAATGGTATTCCTAAATCTCCATTAAACAGATATAATCAAGTTACAGATGTAGTTGTTGCTTATAATACGTTTGTAGATTCAGATTCTCCTTGGCAATTTGGAGTAGGAACAAATATTGCACAAGCTGCAGTTTTACCTAAATCTGAAATTAGATCTGCAAGACCTTTAAGAACAGAGGTGGTTAATAATGTAATTTACAATTCTAAAGGTGACGCAAATCCTATTATTGAACATGACAAAGCTGACGGGGTTACTTTTAAAAGTAATATTATTGATAATAATGGAGTTGAATTTACTAAAAGAAATGGTTTAACACCTACAAAACTTACTTTAACAAACATTGGAACAGATATTTCTGTGCCAACTGCTGGTTTTGGTGATGTTGAAACTTATAGTGGTTTCGATTTTGAGACAATTACCGGAGATTTATTAGGGAAATCTAGAAGTAAAAATAACCAGATTGGTGCAATTTTAAGTTCAGAAAATATCAATTTAGATTTATTAGATAAAACAAAATACGGAGCAACTTGGTATTCTAGTGATGTTGAAGAAAAAGAAGCTACAGTACATACTGTAAGTAATGCAGAGGAATTAAGATCAAAATTAAATGAAGCAGCAAGTGGGGATATTATAGATTTAAATGCTGGTGTATATACTGTTTCAAAATCTTTAGTTGTTAATAAATCAATAACAATTCAATCAAATGGTAAAGCTGAAATCTTATACAAAGGTGCTGAAAATACTGCTGCTTTAGAATTGCAACCTTACGGAAAATTAACTTTAAAAAACATTAAATTAAAAGGAACAAATTCTCAGTTTGCATTTGCAAGTTTAAAAAATAATATGTCTAATCATTTTGGGTTAGAAGTTTTAGACTCTGAGATTAGTAATTTTAATTATGCGTTAAAAGTTTATAAACAATCATTTTCTGAAGAAATTCTTTTTAAGAATACATCAATTTTAAATTGTGAAAACGGAGTAGAGTTATCTGAAGAAACAAATGATAGAGGAGATTATAATACTGAATATTTAACAATTGATAATTGTGTTTTCAATAATGTAAAACAGAATGTTGTTGATTATTATAGAGGCGGTTATGATGAGTCTACTATTGGTGGTAATTTATTAGTTACTAATAGTACGTTTACAAATTGTGGTAGTAAAGAAAAGAACAAAATGCTTTTAAACCATAGAGGTATTGTAAATGTAAATATTACTAAAAACGTTTTTAATAACAATAAAGTACAGTATGTTTCTATTTTATGGGGAGCAAAAAATAATATAGAATCTGCAAATGCTTTAAGTAATTCTGGTAAAATAAAAACAGAAGAAAACTTAGTAATGAAATTAATGTATTAAAAAATGAAGTTGTTTAGAATATTCTTTTTCGTACTATTTACTATATCGGTTTATGGTCAAAAAATACCTAGTAAAAAAGTTTTAAAAATTCATGAATTATCAAGCTATCTAAATGTTGATGTTAAAAATCAATTGTTAGAAAAAGGTGATATTTCTGCAGAAAATCTTGCAAGTTATTTTAGAGAAAAATTTTCTGAACGCTATTTTTACAATTATAAAACGGTAGATACTAGAATTGGTGCGTATTCTAAATTATACCCTAAAGCTGCAGAAAATCACGCAGTAAAAGGGTTAGATCATTTAAATAAGTTTTCTTCTAATCCAAAGTGGAAACTTCCATTTAACTATAAAAATGGAGATCCTGTAAATGCTTATGCTTTAAGACATTTAGCTCGTCAGCATAAAATGGTTGATATTGCTTTTTATTACTTTAATGAAGGTAGAAACCCTAAATATATAGATTATTTTACAAGACAAATGGAGTCTTTAAATACAGCATTACATCAAAATAAATTTGAAATAATTGAAGATGGTAACGGTGTTTATGAGGCTTTTAGGTCTGGTTATAGAGTTTTAAATTGGTTACAAATTCATAATTTGTTTTTAGGTGAAAAAGCATATTCAAATGAGGATCAATTAAAAACTATTGCAACTTTATTGCAACATGCTTCTTATTTATATGAAAGAAACAAAGAATTTAAACCTGGAAATCATCAAACCAGAGGATTATCTGCTTTAGCAATGGTTTCTATTTTATTAAGAGATTTTGTAGGTGCAGATGTTTGGTATAAACATTCTATGAAGCTGTTAGCAGAACATTTACGTAAAGAAATTAACGAAGATGGTTTTCAGTTTGAGAGAACAGTACATTATCATTTAAGTGATATAGGTAATTATTTCTTTGTATATCAATTAGCAAAAAACAGTAATTTAAAAGTTAATGAATATTGGGAGAATAAATTAGAATCTTTATTTACAACTTTAACTCAAATCTCTTTTCCTGATAAATCTGCACCTGTGTTTTCTGATGATACAGATACACCTTGGGCAGAAAAAAATGATATTTCTGACGCTTTAACTTTAGGGTATTTATTGTTTGAAAACCCTACTTTTGGTTATTTTGCTAACAAAAAGTTAAGCGGAAAAATGTATTGGTATGCAAGTGGCAAACAATTAGCAAGTCTTAAAAATATTAAAGAAATTAAGCCTAATTTTAAATCTCATTCTTTTCCTGAAACAGGTTATTATTTTATGCGCGAAGGATGGAATAAAAAGGATAAAATGTTGGTTGTTTCTGCTGGTTTGGATGATAAAAAACCAGATCACCAACATGGAGATATTTTAGGAATACAAGCTTTTGCAAACGAAAATGTAATCTTACCAAATTACCAAGTTCGTTATTCTTTAAAAGATTTGGAGTTGTTTAAAAATTCTATGACAAAGAATGTTGCTTTTGTAGATAATGAGCTGTTAGGAAAGAAATACACTTCTAATAAAGGAGGTAGTGGTTTTGGAAAGTTTATGCAATTACCAAACCCAACAGTAATTGGTGTTCAGGAAAATAATGATTTAGAAGTATTTATTGGTTCTCATGATGGTTTTGAGAATGTTGGTGTAAAGTATTACAGACAAGTTTTTAATGTTGAAAATGATTTTTGGATTGTAAAAGATAATTTTTCTTCAAAAGATAAACATACTTATAAACAAGTATGGCAAGGTCATTATAGTGTAGAGAATGCACCAAATTTATTGCGTTCTAGTTTTTCTAATGGTTCTGGTTTAGATATTTATCAATTAGAAAAAATAGACAAAGTAATTACCGATGGAGCTAGAGGTAAGCAATGGAGTGTTACCTCAAAACAAGGGAATACTGACTTTAATTTTATTACTGTTTTATTTCCTTTTTCTAAATATAGTGATAGAATTAATGAAGAAAAGGAAAACCCTAAACTAAAAAATTGGGCTTTAAACAGTAACTCAATAAAGTCAGATGCTAAACAATCTCTTACAAAAGGAAGTAAACATTTGTTATTTGGTGTTTCCGAGGTTTTTGTAAATAAAAGAAAACTTCAATTTTCAGAAGAAGTAGATGTTATTTTAAATATAACCACTAAAGATGTTTCTATTCAATCGTTATTTTATAAAACTTTTACAGTCAAAGAAAATAATGTTTCAAAGGCTTTAAAACCATTAGGGTTTTATTAAAAGAGGTTTTTTTATCTACTTTAGTTTTTCTATATTTTATTTACTTAATAAAGCAATTAAACTATTTGCTTATTAAATGAACACTATTTCTCATTTAAGTGTTTAATTAAAAAATGTTGTTAACTTGTTAATATTCAATTTTTTATTATTTTTTCTTCATAAAATTTTTATTATTCAGTTTTATTTGTATTTTTGGTAAACCAGTTTGGTTTACCAAAAATACAAACTGGCTTATAAACTAATCTATTAACTTTTTAAATTTAAACTTATGAAAAAAACATTACTTTTTGCTTTTTTAATTGCTTCTCAGTTAGTGAGCGCGCAATATTATATTAGCGAGTTAGTTGTTAGCCCGCCAAATAGTTCAAGTGTATTTAATGATTATACTGACACCCCTTTAGTTAAAGACTTTGAATATGCAGTAGATGATACTTTGGAGTACTTTGAGTTTAGAGGAACTCCAGGTGCAACTATTCCTGCAGATGTATATTTTATTGCGGTTGATGGAGATGATGAAAACCCAGGTAGAATTCAGGATGCTGTAGAATTAGGTGGTTTAACATTTGGTAGTAATGGAATTTTAGTAATTGTATCTAACTTAACTTTTGATACAGGTTCATTAGATTCTGATGGAACAACTGATATTGCTGGAGTTAAAATCACCAATCCTTATGCTGCTGATCTAGCTGGTTCAAGTGCTAGTGTTGAGACTCTGGAATTTGTTGGTACTCCATTTTGGAAAGATGAAGGAGATGGGAAGTTTGAATTGGATAAGTTTGATAATGTATCTAGTATTCGAGGATATGATGGAAGTATAATTGATCAGAGTGCTACTTATATGATAATACAAACACCTGCAGATGAAGGTAATCCTGATGGTGAAGAAATTGACTCTGATGGAAATGGAATTCTTGATGGTTTAGCTATGAATTGGACTATTTATGATGCTGTTACAATTTTAGATGATGATGATTCTGTAGAATTTGCATATAGCGAAATGATTTTTATAGAAGAGCCAGATGTTACTATGCCACTAGGTGTTACATTAACTTATGATCCAGCTTTAACACCTACTGTAATTTTACTTAATCAATACCCTCAGTATGTTGCAAGACAAGGAACAAGTACTGGTAATGCTGCGTCAATAGATGGGGTTCATAATGATGATTGGATGGCTGGACGTGTAAATTCTCGCTCTTGGCCAGATTGGAAATTTAGTAGTACTGGAACAAGAAATTTTCCAACAGCTGAACTAACAGGTAATAGTCTTAGTGATTTTAGTGGTTTAACTATAGGTGAAGTTAATATTGATTTTAGACCTGCTGCATCTGTAGATGATATCTTTTCTTCTAAAGTTTCTGTATATCCAAACCCAGCAACTAATAGTGTTAAAATTACTTCTAGTGTAGAAATTAACACTTTAGAAGTATATAACTTATTAGGAAAAAGAATAATTAGAACATCTAATGTTAACAACGACTTAGACGTATCTTCTCTTTCTAAAGGAATTTATATTCTTAAGTTAACAAGTGGTAACTCTGTAGCTACTAAAAGAATAGTGAAAAAATAATTATTTTTATTTGAACTAAGATGAGAACCTATAAATATAGGTTCTCATCTTTTTTTTAAATTTTATGTTTTTTTTAAAATATAAAATAAACTTACATTAAATCTACCAATCGATTAACCAATTTTTAAGTTCGATTTTTATTTAAAGCAATAATATGAAATTAACGAATAGCATATCAAAAAGAATTCTTTTTCTATTATTAATAGTGATTTCAGTTTCTTGCAATAAGAAAGAAGACGCAACTAATGATGTTAAGAATGAAGACTCTCACCCTAAATTAATTCTAACAGCAAAAGGTGTTAAAGATATTAGAGCTCAATTAGGAAATGTTCCTATTTTCGATAATACACTAAAAGCTGTTAAAGAAGAGATTGATGCAGAAATTGCTTTAGGAATTGATACACCAATACCAAAAGATTATTCTGGAGGTTACACACATGTTCGTCATAAACGTAATATGATTGTTTTGCAAAAAGCAGGAGTTTTATATCAAATATTAGAAGATGAAAAATATGCTAAATATGTAAAAGACATGTTAATGCAGTATGAAGCAATGTATAAAAATTTACCTGTTCACCCAAAAACAAGATCGTATGCAAGAGGTAAATTATTCTGGCAATGTTTAAATGACTCTAATTGGTTAGTTTATGTAAGTCAAGCTTACGATTGTATTTATAATTATTTGTCTGAAGAAGAACGTAATAAACTTGAAAGTAACTTATTCAAACCATTTGCAGATTATATTTCTATTGGAAACCCACAGTTTTACCAAAGAGTACATAACCATAGTACATGGGGTAATGCTGCTGTAGGTATGATTGGTTTAGTAATGAATGATGAAGATTTAATACAACGTGCATTGTACGGTATTAAAGGAAAGGAAATGGATAAAACGGCAAAAGATGACGATGGTGGTTTTATTAATAAAGATGGTAAAGCTGGTTTTTTAGCAAATATAGAAGAACCTTTTTCACCAGATGGTTATTATAATGAAGGTCCATATTATCAGCGTTATGCTATGTATCCTTTTTTAATTTTTGCTGAAGGTTTGCATAATGTTAAACCAGATTTAAAGATTTTTGAATATAAGGATGGAGTACTTTTAAAATCAATAAATGCATTGTTGAACTTATCTGATGCTGATGGTGATTTTTTTCCATTAAACGATGGTCAGAAAGGAATGTCGTACTATACAAGTGCTTTAGTTACTGCTGTAGATATTTCTTATCATTATGGTAATCAAGATGCAGGTTTATTAAGTATTGCAGAAAAACAAGATCGTGTTTTATTAGACGATTCTGGTTTGGCTGTAGCTCTTGGTGTAAAAAACGGAAAAGCAAAACCTTTTGAAAAAAAATCTATTAATTTATCTGATGGACCAAAAGGAGAGCAAGGTGGAGTAAGTATTTTAAGAAATGAAGATATCGAATTGGTTTTTAAATATGCATCTCAAGGATCTAGTCATGGTCATTATGATAAATTATCATATTCTTTATTTGAAGATGGTGAAGAAGTAATCCAAGATTATGGTTTATCACGTTTTGTAAATATTGAGCAAAAAGGAGGTGGGAATTATTTGAAAGAAAACAAAACATGGGCAAAACAAACAATTGCACATAATACAGTTACTCAAAACGAAACCTCTCATTATAAAGGAAAGTATGAAATAGGTAGTCAGAATCATCCAGACTTACATTACTTCTCTTCAGAAGATGCTAATATTCAGGTGGTAAGTTCTAAAGTTTCTAAAACTTATTCTGGAACTGATATGCATAGAACTATGGCTGTGATTAAAGATGAGGACTTTGAGAAGCCTTATGTTTTAGATATCATGAAAGTAACATCTAACAAATCGAATCAATATGACTTTCCTATTTACTTTTTTGGCCAAGTTTTAGAAACAAATTTTAAATATGAAACACCAGAGAGTTTAAAACCTCTAGGAAGTAAAAATGGATATCAACATTTATTTGTAGAAGGTTTAGGTAAAGCTTTAAACGGGAATAGTAAATTTTCTTGGATGAGCAATTATAAGTTTTACACATTAACTTCTATAACTAATACAAATGATGAATTACTTTTTACAAGAATTGGAGCAAATGACCCTGAATTTAATTTACGTAGAGATCCTGCTTTAATATTAAGAAGAAAAAATACTAAAAATAGCACTTTTGTTTCTACAATAGAAGCTCATGGTAATTATAGTCCTGTTACTGAATCTGCTGTAAATTCTAAAAGTAGTGTTAAGGAATTAAAAGTATTAGTAGATTCTGATGATTTTACTGCAATTTCAATTACTAATATACATGGAAAAACGAAATTATTTATAACCGTAAATAAGAAGTTTTCTAAGAATGAAAAACATGTTTTAAAAATTAACAATAAGACTTATAGTTGGTCTGGTTCATATTATTTACAATAAGTATTTAATATTAAGACAGTTGATTTAGTTTGTCTTAATAAGAATTTTGTGTAATAATTAACATATTATTTTTTTTTTTCGAAAAAAAAATTATCTTTGGTAAACCAATTTGGTAAACCAGTTTATAGAGTAACTAAAAATTAAGTTTAATAAAAAGGATGTGAGAAAGACTATTCTTTTATAATTTACTTCATTAAGATTGAAGTTAAAATGGACATATATTTATTTATATGTAATATGAATCCACGTAAGGCGTGATAATTATTTTCTTAAAATAAAAATAAAATTATGAATTTAAAATTTAAAATAACATTAGTGTTATTAATTTTAGTAAACACTTGCTTTTATGCACAGGAAGATTATACCTTAAAAGGGGTAGTGAATACTAAAGGAGATAATTCTCCATTACCAGGAGTAACTGTAAGAGTTTTAAAAAGTAAAAAAGGAACTGAAACAGATTTTGATGGTAATTATTCATTAAAAGTAAAAAAAGGAGATGTTCTTCAATTTTCTTATTTAGGGTTTGCTTCTCAAACAGTTATTGTTGCTTCACAAAAAATAATTAATATTTCTTTAGCAGAAGACGCAAGTGTGTTAGATGAAATTGTAGTTGTTGGTTATGGTACTCAAAGAAAATCTCATTTAACAGGAGCTATTTCTAAAGTCGTAAATGAAAAATTAGACCAAGTTGCCGTTTCTAGGGTGGATGATGCTTTAATTGGGCAAGTTTCAGGTGTAAATATTCAGGCAACATCTGCAGAAGCTGGTGCAGCTCCTACAATTACAATTAGAGGTTTTGGATCTATTACAGCTGATTCTGGACCTGCAATCGTAGTAGACGGTATAATTGTAGATTCTAGTTTTCTTGGAAATTTAGATATGAGTGATGTAGAATCTTTTGAAGTTTTAAAAGATGCAGCATCTGCAGCAATTTATGGTAGTGAAGGTTCTAATGGTGTAATTTTAATTACAACCAAAACAGGTAAAGCAGGTAAGACAAAATTTTCTTACAGCACTTTTACAGGATATAAACAAGCGTTTGGAAGTGATGATTATAAGAAAAGTGTTGCCGATTGGGCAGCTAAAGAATTAGCAGCAACAGGAGAACTTTCTGAGTCTACACAATACGCTCAAAAAATTGTTGAGGTTACAGGTATAGATAGAGACTGGCAAGATGTATTTTTTGATGGTGGTTTTATGACAAATCATTCTTTTTCTGCAAGAGGAGGAACAGAAGATACAAAATTTAGTACTTCATTAAGGTATTTACATGATGAAGGTGTTGTTATTACAGATGATTACAAATTGTATTCAGCAAAATTAAAAGTTGATTCTAAACTTACTGATAAAGTGAGTTTTGGATTAAGTGCTACACCATCTTTTTCTAAAAGAAGAGCATTACCAACTTCTATACATAATCCAATAAGACAATCACCTTGGTTGCCAATATACCATACAGAGAATACTTTACAATTTATTAATAGAGATTCTTATCCAGATGTAGGAGTAGGAGATTATTTTTACGAGAATCATTTAGTAGAACTAGATTTAGATGGTAATGGTAGCGATGCGAGACCTCGTACTTCTGGTGATGCTAATCCATATGCACAATATGTAGAGAGAGAGCATTATGAGTTTAATACTAAATTATTAAGTTCTGCTTATTTGAAGTATAAAATAATGGATGGTCTTACTGCTAAATCTTCTTTAGGTGTTACTATAGAACAACGAAAAAGAACAAGATGGGATGGAACAAAACATCATTCATCAGGAAACAGTAGAGCAGCTTACTTATTACAAAATAGATTTAGTACTAGAATAATTTCTGATAATACTCTGTCATATAATAAGCAAATTGGAAATCATGAAATTAGTGCTTTAGCAGGTTTTACTATTCAGAAAAGAAAACGTGAATTAAGTCAAATTAATGGTACGGGATATTCTAATGATTTATTAAAAAACTTACAAGGAGCTACTACTATTGTTGCAGAAGAAGATTATAATGTTGTAACTAATAAAATAGGTTATTTTGGTAGAATTAACTACGCATATTTAGATAAGTATATAGTAAATGCTTCTTTTAGACGTGATGGAAGTTCTGTTTTTGGAGTAAACTCTAAATGGGGGAATTTCCCAGCAGTATCTTTAGGTTGGAATGTTTCTAAAGAAGATTTTCTTTCTGAATCAGATGTTTTAAGTAAACTTAAATTAAGAGTTAGTTATGGTCTTACAGGTACAGAGAAATTTAATGTAGGTAGTGAGCTAATTAATGCTTGGCCTTATTTAGCGCAGCTAGGTACAACAAACGCTATTTCTAATGATGGTATTATTACTGGTACTTCTCCAACAAATATTGCAAACCCTTTATTACAATGGGAAGCTTCAGAAGAATTTAACCCTGGTGTAGATTTCGGATTTTTTAATAATAGAATTTCAGGATCATTAGATTACTATAAAAGAACAAGTGACCAGTTATTATTAAATAACCCTGTTTCTTATGTTACTGGTTTTAATAATGGTATTGTTAATTTAGGTAAAGTTGCTAATAGTGGTTTTGAACTTGAATTAAGAACAAAAAATATTGCTTCTGAGAAATTTACTTGGTCATCTACTTTAATTGCTTCAACAAATAAGAACGAATTATTGGAGTATGGTGAGTCTGATGGAGCATTAACTGAAGATGGTTTTGGTAGAGGTTCTCAATGGATAAACTCTATAGGAAATCCTATTTCATCTTTTTATGGTTATGTTGTAGACCAAGAATTAGCAAATGAATATTGGGATTCTCCTTGGATACCAATCAACGGTGTTTCTGAAGATGTTATTGTTAAAGATTTAAATGGTGATGGTATTATTACAGATGATGATAAAACAATTTTGGGAGATCCTTATCCAGAAATCGTTTGGAGTTTTTCAAATGAATTTAAATATGGTAACTTAGATTTTTCTTTTATGATACAAGGAAGTCAAGGAGCAGAGGTTAAGAATGTTGGAGATCAATATTTCTTTTCTCAATGGAACGGAGCAACTTCAGATGAACAAGCAGTTGTAGATGCTGGTATTATTTCTGATGCATCTTTCTTACAACCAAGAATTCATACTAATGATATTGTTATGAGTGCAGGTTACTTTTCTTTAAGAAATGTTAATATTGGTTATACATTACCAGATGATGTTACTTCATCTTTAGGAATGTCTAGCTGTAGATTCTATCTTACAGGTCAGAATGTATTATATATTACTTCTGATGATTATCATGGTTTTAACCCTGAATATGTTGATAGTAATAATACACCTCAATCATATGGAGCTCAAAGAGCAGGTACACCTTTATTTAGTACTTACTCATTTGGAATGAACCTTAATTTTTAATTGAAAAAAAACATTAATTATGAAATATATAAAAATTTTATTTTTCGCTATAACAGGAGCTATATTTGTCTCTTGTGATACAGATGAGTTTTTAAACCCATTACCAGATTCTGCTATTGTTGCTGATACTTTTTTTCAAAACGATGAAGACCTTTTAGCTGGTATTATCGGTATTTATGATGCTGTACAAGGTGTTAATGAAAATACAGAATCAAATTCAACAAGATTTAATAGAGGTGTTCAATTAGAGTATCTTTTAACAGAACACCGTTCAGATAATACAAGAAGTAAAACTCTTGAAGGGTCTAGAGCAGATTTTCACAGATATATAGTTGAGCCAGATAATATTCAATCAGAAGATTATTACCAATCTATGTATGAAATTATTTTTAGAGCTAATAACGTATTACAGTATATTGGTAATGCAAGTGCAGATAATGCTAATAAATTTACTGCCGAAGCTAAATTTTTAAGAGCTTTTGCATATTTTAACTTAGTAAGATTATATGGAGCTGTACCATTGGTAACAAGAGTTGTTACTTCAGATGAAAAAGAATTACTTTTTACAAGAGTTGCAGAAGGTACTATATATGAACAAATTGTTTTAGATTTAAAAGATGGGGTTTCTTATTTAGATAACACTAATAAAGCAAGAGCTTCTAAAGCTGCTGCTCAAGCACTTTTAGCTAAAGTTTATTTAACTCAACCAACTCGTAATTATGCAGGTGCAAAGACACTTTGTGAAAGTATAATAAACGGAGGAGAGTTTTCTTTAGAATCTAATTTTCAAAATATTTTCTATAACGAATTAAATGACGAAATTATTTTTGCAATTCAATATGTAGCTGGTAATCCAAGCGAAAGTCAAGGGTTTTCATCTGAGTTTACATCTTACAATCGTCAAGGTAGACAAGATGGATTAAATATAGTTAATCCTAATTTAGCTTCAGATTTTATTTCTAATGGAGGTAATAGAACAGCTTCTTCTTATGCTGCTTATGGAGATGACGCAAATTTACCAATACCAGAAGATGCAGAAGTAATTAAGTTTTTACCAGCAGGATCAGATATTTCAAATACAAATCTTCCAACTTATGGAGATGGTCCTTCTAATGCGGGTAACGATTGGATTATTTTACGTTATGCAGATGTTTTATTAATGCATGCAGAAGCAACTATGGCAGATGGAGATACTGCAGATGCCAATGCTATTAATTCTTTTATGGAAGTTAGAGTTAGAGCTGGTTTCGATGCAAGTGCAGATCGTCCTACAGTTTTAACAAAAAGTGAATTATTACTTGAAAGAAGAGTTGAGTTAGCTTTTGAAAATCACCGTTTCTTTGATTTATTAAGGTTAGGTGTTGCTCATGATGTATTAGGTAATCATGCAGCTTTAAAAGGGTATACTAGTTATAATATTAGAAGGTTATTATTACCAATTCCATCTAGAGAAATTAATTTAAGTGATGGTCTTTTAACACAAAACCCACAATAATAATTTAAAAAATAATAAAATGAATTATAAAATAAATTTTACCAAAAACATTAAAAAGGTAGTGTTACTATTGTCGGTAGTATTACTAACAGTAAGTTGTGAAGATTCTTTTAAGTTCGACTTACCAGAAACGGGTTCTGTAGTAGATCTTACTTTGCCAACAGCTACATTTTTATATCAGCCAGATGCTGAGGATTTTAGAAAGTTAGAGTTTAATAATTTATCTACTGAAGCAATTTCATATTTATGGGATTTTGGTGGAGGAGATACTTCTACAGATAAAGATCCTACATATATATTTTTAGGTGGTGAAGGTGTATATCCAGTTTCATTAACAGCTATTGATGGTAATTTAGCATCTACAACAGTAACTTTAGATGTAAGTGTTGTAGATAAATTTGTACCACTTCCAGTAAATGTTATAAATGGAGATTTTGAGGCTTCTAGAGAAGGTTGGGAGTCAGATTCTTTTTCAGGAGGAACTTCAACATCTTTTGATGCAAGTTCAGATGGTTCTTGGACAGATATTGAAGGTGTAGAGGGAACAAGTAAAACGAGAGGAGCAAAATGGAAAGCTTCTACTTCTATTAATGCTGATGGATCTAGAAATGCTGCAAGTAGATTTGCAAACCAGCCAATTATTGTATCACCAACAACTCCAGATCGAAAAGTAGAATACATTATAGAATATGAATATTCTATGGAAACTGCTGGAGGAAAAATAATAGTTGAAATTTTAGACGGACACTTTCCTGATGGGGCAGATGCTTTTGATAGTTCTAATTCTGCAAGTGGACCTTTAGCACAAAACATTGGTACAGATGCAAATGGTAAATTAAGTGCTGCACCTGGAATTGGTACAATAGTAAGACAAAAGTTTACAACAAACGCTACTGGTGAAGTTACTATTTGGATTTACGGTCAAACAATTACTGGTAATGCGTATGTGGATAATGTAAAAGTATACTCTGCAAACTAATTTTGTTAGCATTTAATAACATTAAAAAATAAATAAATATGAATTTATTAAAAAAAGGAATTTTTGCTATGTTAATAGCAGGGTCTATAGTATCATGTGAAGAAGAGGATACAGTTATTAGACCTACGGAAAGCCAATCTGGTACAGGATTAACAGAAATTGTATTCTCTAGTTTTAAAGCAACAACAGGTTCAGATTCTAATGGGGTAAATGATGGAACATATGTAACAGTTACACCTTTAACAGTTGGAGCTAGTTCTATTGAGGTAGATTTTGGAAATGGTGGAGCTCCATTAACGATAGCTGAACAAGGAGGATCTGTTTCTTATGATTATCCTAATTTATTAGAAGAAGTTACTTATACTATAACAGTAACAGCAAAATCAAATAAGGGACTTGCAAGTGTTGCTCAAACTGAAAATTTAACAGTTGAACATGATGTAACAAATGTTTCATCTGCACCTTCATCACCTTCTTTGGCACCTGCAAATGTATTATCTTTCTTTAGTGATGGTCTTCTTCATAATGGAAGTTTTATTGGGTATACTGTAGCTTCTGGAGCAGATCTAGATGAAGGAGCAGCTCAATATGAAGTTTCTACAATGGATTCAGGTAATAAAGTAATTCAATACTCTAGACTTAGTGATGCAGTTAATGCAACTATAGAATTTGATGAAATAGAAGTTGCAGATGCATTTGATGGAGTAGCTGCTACTCATATTAATTTTGATGTTCATTCTGACTTTGCAGTTGGTATTGATAAATTAAAAATAACATTGGTAGATGGAAGTACAGAATACACCTATAATCAAGATTTAGTAGACGGAGAGTGGGTTAACTTAAATTTAGATTTAGCTACAGATTTTTCAGCTCCAGTTGTTAAATTTGATGAAATTAAATTTGAAATAGGTGCTGGTGGAACTGCTAATGATGCAGCAACACTTAATGTAGATAATGTTTATCTTCATAAACCTATTAGTTCTAAAGTACTTAATGGAGATTTTACTGATAAGCAGAATCATTGGAAAATAGATGCTTTTACAGATGGTAAAAGAGATCCTTTTAACAGTACAAGTGATGGTTCTTATTTTGATTACGATGGTGTAGATTTAGGGTCTAAAACTGGTGGAGCAAAATGGACAAGTTCAACTTCTGCAGGGACATATATTAGTTCTAGTACAAGATATGCATACCAAGCTCTTAAATTAGAACCGAATACAAATTACACATTAGAGTACCAATATGCTATTAAGTCTGATGCTGCTGTTGAACCAGAAGGTAATAGAAGAATAGTTGCAGAGATTTTAGATGGTCATTTTATAGATGGAGTTGATGCTGTAGAAAGTTCTAATAATGGACCTTTAGCAAGACATTCTGGTACTATAGCTGAAGGTAAATTTAATTCTACAAGAGGTACAACAGTTTTATTACCATTTACAACAAATGATAGTGGTGAAATTTCTATATGGATTTATGCTATAACACCTAAAGATGCATATGTAGATAATGTTAAGATTTATTAATAATCTAATTTATTAACATGAAGAATTTCCGAAAAGAATTACTTGTCATTTTTTTAACAATATTTCTATCTGTTAACGCTACTTCTCAAAATAATGGTAGTAGCGTTACAGAGTCGGATATAAAAATAGAGAAGAAAAAAAAGCGAAAGAAAAAGAAAAGAAAAAATTTAAATTACCAAAGATTGATTTAAGTCACTGGAAAGTGACTTTACCTGTAACTAATGAAAAAGGGAAACCTTATAATATTAGTCCACCAGAAATTTTGGATTTTGCAAAAAATGAAGTTGCTAAACCATATATGTACATAGATTCTACAAAAGGAGCTATTGTATTTCATGCAATGCCTACAAACTCTAAAACAGCAAATACAAAATACACTAGATCTGAATTAAGAGAGCAAATGGAACCTGGTAATAATAATAAAAACTGGACTTTTGCAGATGGTGCTTACATGAAAGGAAAAATCGCTATGGATAAAAGTACGCGAGCTTCTAATGGAAAATATCATAGAACAATTATTATGCAAATTCACGGGCGATTAACAAATGAACAGCGTGATTTAATTGGTGAAAAAGACAATAATGCACCACCAATGTTAAAGATATATTGGGATAATGGAAAAATTAGAATTAAAACTAAAACTCTTAAAAATTTAAATGCAACTTATGAAGAAATGTTGCACGAAAAAGCTTGGGATAATGACAGAGGTTTTAATTTTGAACAAGAAGTAGGTTTTAGAAAATTTACCTTAGAAGTTAAAATTTCAACTGGTAAAATGGTAATCATTTTAAATGGTAATGAATTTAAGGTTTATGAAAATATTCATATAAGAAAATGGGGTATCTTTGAAAATTATTTCAAAGCAGGGAACTATTTTCAATCCAGAGATAAGGGATCATTTTCTAAAGTAAGATTTTACGAATTAGAAGTGTCTCATTAGTTTTATGCACTTAATACGAACCAATTTTAATTGATTATGAAATTAGAAGTACTTACTAAGAACGAGAATCAAAAAGTTCAGAATTCAATAATTATAGGTATCCGAGATCTTATAAATTATAAGAATTTAGAGCCAGGAGATAAGTTACCTTCAGAGCGC
>CAJQQH010000076.1 GCA_905480405.1 uncultured Polaribacter sp.
TCTTTAAACCAACTAGAATACTTAACATAATTATTAGCAATTCTATCAATCTCACCAGAAATAAGTTCTTGTGATATATCTTTAACTTTTTTGGCAGGTACACCTGCATAAATGCTTCCGCTTTCTACAATTGTATTTTTAGTAACTACAGCTCCTGCAGCAATTATTGAGTTCGATTCTACAATACAATCATCCATAATTATACTTCCCATGCCAACTAAAACATTATCATGAATTGTACAACCGTGTACAATCGCATTATGTCCAATAGAAACATTATTACCAATGGTTGTTGGTGATTTTTGATATGTTGCATGTATTACAGCTCCATCTTGTATATTAACTTTATTCCCTATTTTTATGTAATGTACATCACCTCTAATTACTGCATTGTACCATATTGAACATTCTTTACCTAATGAAACTTCACCAAGAATGGTTGCATTTTCCGCTACAAAACAATCTTCTGGTATTTGCGGATGTTTATTATTTACTGTTTTAATAATTGGCATAAATTTCTATTTAAAATATGATAATAAATTACTTTTTTGCGAGGCAGAAACTAAAATTTCTTTTCCGTTAGAAACGATAACGCTTCCTCCTTTTCCTTTTTTATACTTGATTATTGCATTTACATTTACCAGATACGACTTATGTATTCTTGCAAATGTATATCCCTTTAAAGCTACTTCAAAATATTTTAAAGTTTTGCTTACTAATTTTTTAGAATTTGCTAAATGAATTTCTGTATAATTGTCATCAGCTTTGCAGAAAACAATATCATTAACATCTAAAACTTCAAAACCATCTTGCTGCGGAATCGTAATCTTACCTAGTATTGCATTGATTTTTGGTAATAAAATTTCATTTTGTAAATGGTTTTCTTTCTCTTTAATTTCTGTAACTATGTTTACAGCTTTGATCAACTCATCAATAGAAATTGGTTTTAATAAATAATAACTTGCATCCTTATTTAACGCCTCTATTGCATATTGGTCATAAGCGGTTACAAAAACGGTTTCAAAAGTTCTGTCTTCTACTTTTTCTAATAAATCAAAAGCATTACCATAAGGCATTTCAACATCTAAAAAAACCAAATCTAATTTGTTATTTTGGATTAATTTATAACCGTCATCAATATTACTTGCTTCTCCCAACAACTTAACATTTGGGCAATACTTACCAATATAATTACGGAGAATATCTCTGCTTATTTGCTCGTCTTCTACTATTATTGCGTTTAATTTCATATTAGTTTCTCTTCAATAACAATTCAACTTTTGTGCCTTCTTCATTCTCTAAAGCATTAGAAATAGTAACAGCAACTTTATCTTTATACATTTCATTTAAAATTGCAATTCTACTTTTAATGGTACTCATTCCTTTAGATTTCTGTTTCAATTGATTCTTAGTTTTCAGTTCTTGAGATTTTTTTCTGCCAATTCCATCATCAATAATTGAAACCGAAACTATATTTTTATCTTTTTTTTCTATCAAAATCTTTAAAAAACCTTTCTCGCTTCGGTATCTTAATCCATGCCAAATAGCATTTTCTATATAAGGTTGCAATAACATTGGTGGAATCGAAAAATGCTCTAAATTGATACTTTTATCTACTGTAATTTCATAATCAAACTTTTCTTTAAAACGATTATGTTCTAATTTTACATACAATTCTAACAACTCTATCTCTTTGATTAAGGGAATAAAATCTTCATCAGAATTTTCTAAAACAGAGCGCATTAAAACAGAAAACTCACTTAAATATCTATTTGCATTTCGCTCATCATTTACAGCTATAAAACTATTTACAGAATTTAAAGCATTAAAAATAAAATGCGGATTCATTTGAGAACGCATCGATTTTAATGCCAATAAATTATTAGCCATTTTTTGTTGTTTACTATTTCTATACATATAATAGACCAGTAAACTCATCAATAAAAAACCACCAAACAAAGAGTATATAATTAATCTTTGTCTTTGGTTACTCTCTTCGGATAATTTTTGATCTACGTAGGCTAAACTAATTTTACTTTCTGTTAATTCTTTGTCTTTTTCTAAACTAGAAATTCTGTTTTGGTTATTAGAAATTTTCTTTGAAAAAATTTTTATTTGCTGTATTTCTTGTTCCTTTTTTATATACAATTCATCTACCAACTCTACATATTCTTGGTAACTTTTTAGTGCATTATCATAATCACCAACAGTTGCAAAAACTTCAGACAATTTACGAGTTGCATCTTTTTTAACAACAATATCTTCATTTATACCTGCATCTTCAATACTCTTTTGTAAAAACGGAATTGCTTCTTTATAATCTTCCTTTAAAATATAAGCATTTCCTATTTTATAGTTTATTTTTTGCGATGTTATAGAATCTCTTTCTTTTGATTTTCTTTTACTAGTTTGTTGCTTATTTGCTTTAATTAAACTCTTTTTACGTAGCTGAATTTCATCATCAAAACGTCTATTAGTATTATAAAAATCTGCTACTTTCTCTTCTTCTTCTAGCGCTCTAATTGGGTTTTCTTTTTCAGCTAAATCTAAAGAACTTTTAAACAACGTTTCTGCCTTATCCGTTTCACCTTTAGTGGCAAAAACATTTGCAATCTTAGAATTTAAATTCGTTATTTTAGACGTTATTAAACTGTTATTTGCAATTTGTAATGCTCTCTGATAGCTCTTAACCGAAGCATCATTATTTTTAGTTGCAAAAAACACATCTCCTAAACCTTCAAACACTTTAATGCGCTCGTAATTACTTAACTTTTCATCTTTTAATTCTTGATAAACCTGCTCGCTTTCGGTGTATTTTTTCAATAAAAACAATGCTTCTGCCAATAGATTTTTAGTTGTAACGTCTTTGTAAATTTGATAAGATAATTTGTAATTATATACAGCTAAATCGTACTGCTTCCAATGCAAATAAATATCTGCCAACAACTTATATGTTGCAGCATTTCTTTTCTTACTTTCTTTATTTTTTAATGCTTTTTCTATAAAAGATAAACTCTTGTCAATATTTTTCTTTTTATAAAAAGTAGCTGAATCTAAATGCACTAAATACAAATCTATTTGTTTTTTTTTAGCATTTGTTTTTAACTTAGAATACGACTTTCTTGCATCTAAATAATCTTTAACTACAACCTTTATATCTTCACTAGATTTTAAGGTATAATAAACGGTTTCAAAATCTGGATGCGATACTCTAATCTCGTCACCAACTTTAGCTTTAACAATAAAATTGCCTTTAACATCTGGAAAAGAATAATAAGTACCATTCGCTTCTATTTCTGCATTTTTTAAAATCTTACGATCGTCTTCATCTACAATGCTAACACGAACAGAAAAAACAATTCCTTTTTGATAAACAATATTCTCTTGCGATAAAACATTAGACAAACTAAAGAATAAAACAACAAATAATAAGTGCATTTTTTTAATCATAAAACTATTTATTTTCATTTTTCTTAAAAAAATTACCAACTCTTTTTAAAAGATTTGGTTTTCTTTCTATTGCAATCATTCCTGCTGTGATAATAATTTCTCCTAATAATTCTTCATCAATTTCTACTAAGATAATTTTCAATGTTTTTTTTATGAATAAAACATCAATTTCTTGACTTTTATATCCTAAATAAGAGATAACTAAGATAGTAGACTTTCTCTTTTTATTTGGTATTTTTATTGAAAAATTTCCATCAAAATCTGTTTCTGCGCCTATATTTGTTCCTTTTAAAAGGATACTTACACCTGGTAAAATACCTGATTCCTCACTAACATTTCCTTTTACAGTAACGTATTTTTCCTTTAAATTATCTCTTAAACCAATTATTGCTTGCTTATGGTTTATTGCTTCAATCGTATCTTTTTTAGTTTGAGAAAAAAAAGGTTCTGAAACTGAAATTGTAGACAGTAATGCTAAACTAGCTGCAACTTTTGAAACATGATTTCTTCTGATTATTTTTATTTCTTTATTCAATTGCGTGTTTTTAAAACGACCACATAAATTACCGTTATTAAGCACTTTTTTAGAAATATTAGAACTAGTTAGTTTCGTAAAATCTATAACTTCTTTACTACAACTTTTACAAAATCTTCCTTTCTGTGTTGCTGTCATTTCATTCCAATTTTCATGACAAGGTTTTGGTATGGTAATTTTATATTTCATAGTAATACAATTAAATTCATTGTAAACATAAACAGAAAAAACAAGTAACAAACAGCTTTAAAAACCAATAAAAGTTTTGAAAACGGTAAAAAAACACCATTTACTAACTTACTAAAATCACTTACTCACCCAAAAGATAGTTTCACTCATTATGGTTTTTTAATAAACTAAGTTGGTTGTAATATTGAGCAATAACAACCACCAAACTTTTAATCTACATATAAATTATTAAAACAAAAAACATGAAATCACTTGTATTAAAAGTAACCTTAGTTTTATGTACTCTAACAAGTACATTTAGTTATGCAAAGCATCAATCTCAAATAGAAAACATAAAACCTCAAACAATTAAAGTAGCACTTTTACTAGATACTAGCAATAGTATGGATGGTTTAATTAACCAAGCTAAAGCGCAACTATGGGAAATTGTAAACGAACTTTCATATGCTAAATACGGCCTTAAAAGACCTAATTTAGAAATTGCGTTATATGAATATGGCAATTCTAATCTCTCTTCTAGAGAAGGTTATATTAGGCAAGTTTTACAATTTAGTGATGATCTTGATGAAATTTCTGAAAAATTGTTTTCGTTAACTACTAATGGCGGTAATGAGTTTTGCGGACAAGTAATACAAACTTCTTTAAACGAACTATCTTGGGGCAAAAATAAAAATGATTTACGCATGCTTTTTATTGCAGGTAATGAGCCTTTTACACAAGGAAAAATCAACTATAAAGATGCAATTACAAATGCTAAGGAAAAAGATGTGGCAATAAATACTATCTTCTGTGGTAATTACTCTAACGGAGTTTCTGGAATGTGGAAAGACGGTGCCGATTTAGGCGGTGGTGATTATTTAACAATAAATCAGGATAAAAAAATAACACATATTGTTACTCCGTATGACACAGAAATTATTATTCTTAATAAAAAACTGAATAAAACTTATATTTATTACGGTAATAAAGGTAGATCTAAATTCTCTTCACAGAAAGAACAAGATTCTAATGCCGAATCTTTAGACGAAGTTGTTATCGTAAAAAGAGCAGTTACTAAAAGTTCTCGTTTATATGATAATTCTAGTTGGGATTTAGTGGATGCAGAAAAAAAACAAAAAGTAGATTATAGAAAAATTGAAAAGAAAAAACTTCCAAAAGCACTTCAAAATAAAACCGGAAAAGAAATTAAACTTTATGTAAAAGAACAAACTAAAAAGCGAGGTGAAATTCAGAAGAAAATTAAAGAATTAGATCTTAAAAGAAGAAATTACATCACTAAAAAACAAAAGGAAGTTGTAAAAAAAGATATCCTAAATAATGTAATGCTAAAAGCTATAAAAAGGCAAGCTAAATTAAAAAATTATACTTGGTAAATACTCTTCGGTATTGCTAACTTGTATAACCTCATTAAGTAATTTTATGGGGTTTTACTTTGTTTTTAAAACTTTACCAATAGAAATAGTATTATTTTTTAAATTATTTAACTGCTTAAGTTTAGCTACTGAAACATTAAACTTTCTAGAGATAGAATACAAAGTATCTCCTTTTTTAATCTTATAAAAATTTGATGAAATAGCTTTCGTTTGCTTCTTTAATTCATTTGGTTTTTGATACTTAAAACCTTTCTTTTTTACTTTATCAAACTCATGTAAATTATAATCTTGTATAATTTTAATTAGTTTATTTGGATATTTTCTATCTGTAGCATACCCTGCTTTTTTTAATCCTTTTGCCCATTTCTTATAGTCTTTAGAACCATAATTAAACAAAAAACTATAACGCTTCCTTTTGGTTAAAAACTCAGAATGATCGTGGTAAGAAGTTGCTACATATTTGTATTTTCTAAAACATTCTCCCCTTGCATCATCATCATGATATACACGTTCACCTTTCCATTGTGTATGGCATTTTATACCAAAATGGTTATTAGATTTTAAAGCTAACTCACTTCTTCCGCTTCCAGATTCTAATACACCTTGTGCTAAAGTTATACTAGCAGGTATTTTATGCAAATGCATTTCTCTTACTGCAATAGAAGCATAATTTTTAATATACTTTAAAGTATTTTTACTTAATCTTTTATTAGACTTTTCTAAAGCTTTAACATGCTTTAATTCATTTACAGAAGATAATTTAACAGGTTTTGTTTCTAATTGTTCTACACCAGGATTTTTCTTTTGCATTCTTGCATTTCTAGAAGAACCACAACTGGCTAATAATAAAACTAAAACAAAACTTATTAAAACTCTTATCTTCATTAAATATTGATAATTTCTTGATTTTTTGATAATAACAATTTATTAAAACCTTCAATTCCTTGAATTCCTCCTGTATGAATAGCTAAAATTTTACTACCTTCTTCAAAAGAATCTTTTTCAACTAAATCTAGTATTCCAAATAACATTTTTCCTGTATAAATAGGATCTAATTGAATACCTGTATCTTCTTTAAATTTATTGATAAATGTAATCAGCTCTTCGGTATGTTTTGCATAGCCACCAAAATGATACCCTTTTTGTAAACGCCAACTTTTTCTATTTGTTGTATACTTTTTTATCTCTTCGGATAAAAATTGACCTTTTAAGGCAGGAAAACCTATCACTTTTTGACGCCTTCCTAAAGAATTAATCACTCCAGAAATGGTTCCTCCAGTACCCAAAGCAGCACAAACGTAATTAAATTTTTTATCATCTTTGGTTAAAATTTCTTCGCAACCCTGAACAGACAAAATATTTGTTCCTCCTTCTGGAATTAAATAAAAATCTCCCCATTTGTTTTTCATTTTCTCAATAAAACCAAAAGAAGTTTTTTGTCTATATTCTTCCCTAGAAACAAATTGTAATTTCATTCCATTTTCTTGCGCTTTTCTTAAAGTTGGATTTTCTTCTAAAGTTTTAGTAACATTCTTACCTAACTCATCTCCTCTAATAACTCCAAAAGTTTTTAAACCACACAATTTACCAGCAACAGATGTTGCTAAAATATGATTAGAGAAAGCACCCCCAAAAGTAAGTACTGCCTTCTTTTTAAGTTTTTTAGCTTCTTCTAAATTGTATTTTAATTTTCTAAATTTATTACCAGAAACATATGGGTGAATTAAATCTTCTCTTTTAATAAAGAGTTCTACCTTTTTTTCTTCCAAAATTGGGAGAAAAATTTGTTGATTTTTGATATCTAAATCGCTGTCGAAAAAAGAATTGCCTAAAGTATCCAATATTAATATTTTGTTGGTGCAAAAATAATAGATAATAATTTGATAACACAGAAAAGGACATTATAAAAATAAATTAATTTACTTTTATTTGTTAGTTCTTATAGAGATTTATCATGTTGATCAAATCGTTTAAAAACCAACAACGCCTCTATTCTTTTTCAACTGCTTTATTTAATTAAGTTTAATTTTTAAAATAAAAAAAAATGCTTTATTGCTCATTTTTTTGGCTATAATGTTTAGAACAACTTAAATATCTCATCAATATTGCAAAAAAAAGGTTTAAAGAAAAACAGCTATTTTTCTTTAAACCTTTTTTTACTATTTATTAAAAAGTGGATTTAAAAACTAGAAACTTTGGCCTCTAATTCTTCCCATTTTTCCATTACTGTATCTAATTTTGCTTTTTTTGCTTTGTATTTTTCAAAGAAGTTTGGTCTTGCAGAAACTTCATCATAATTCTGAGCTAATTCCAAATCTATTTTTGCAATTTCTTTTTCTAAATCTGCAATCTCAGTTTCAACATTAGATAGCTTATTTTTTAATTTTTTAAGCTGTTTCTCTTGGTCTCTAGATAATTGATGTGCTTCTTTCTTAGAAGAATCTTTATCAACCTTTACAACGGTTCTTTTCTCTGCTTCCCTTAAGTTTTCTATTTTATGCTGCTCTAAGAAATAATCTATATCACCTAAATATTCTTTGATCTCTTTGTCTTTAAAACCATAAACTGTTGATGTTAAACCTTGTAAAAAATCTCTATCGTGAGAAACCACAATTAAAGTTCCATTAAAGTTATTCAGCGCTTCTTTTAATACTGTTTTAGAAGCAATATCTAAGTGATTGGTTGGCTCATCCATTATTAAAACATTAAAAGGCTGTAATAATAATTTACATAAAGCTAACCTATTTCTTTCTCCACCCGAAAGCACTTTTGCTTTTTTATCTACTGCATCTCCACCAAACAAAAAAGAACCTAACATATCTCTAACACGCATTCTGTTAGTATCTGTGGCAGCATCTTCCATTATTTCTAAAACTGTTTTCTCTGGCGGCAATTCTTCCGATTGATTTTGAGCAAAATATCCAATCTCTACATTATGACCTATTTTTAAATGTCCTTCGAAAGGAATTTCTCCAACCATCATTTTTGCCAGAGTAGATTTCCCTTGCCCGTTCTGACCAACAAATGCGATTTTACTATTTCTTTCAATCAATAAATCTACATCCTCTAAAACATGTTTATCACCATAACTCTTACATAAGTTTTCTGCTTCTACAATAATTTTTCCTGGTTCTTTAGATATCGCAAAACGAACATTCATTGCTTGGTTATCATCTTGGTCAACTTCAATTAATTCAACTTTATCAAGTTGTTTCATTAAAGACTGCGCCATAGATGCTTTACTTGCTTTCGCTTTAAACTTATTAATTAAGTGCTGTTTTTGCTTAATTTCTTTCTCTTGATTTTTTTGAGCCTGCAATTGCTTCTCTTTAATTTCTCCTCTTAAAAGTAAAAACTGAGAATAAGGCTTTTTATAATCGTAAATTTGACCTAAAGAAATTTCTATAGTTCTATTTGTTACATTATCTAAAAACATTTTATCATGCGATACTAAAACAATAGCTCCAGAATATCCTTTTAAGAAATTCTCTAACCAAATAATAGATTCAATATCTAAGTGATTGGTTGGCTCATCTAATAATAAAATATCATTATTCTGTAAAAGTAGTTTTGCTAATTCAATACGCATTCTCCATCCTCCAGAAAACGTGCTTGTTAATTTATCAAAATCTTCTCTTTGAAAACCTAAACCTTGTAAAATTTTCTCGGTATCACCCTGATAATTATAACCTCCTAACAGCTCATAACGTTCTGTGTTTTCTGTTAAATCGATTATTAATTGGCTGTAAGCTTCGCTTTCATAGTCTGTTCTTGTTGCAAGTTGATTGTTAATTTCATCTAATTGCAACTCAATTTCTTTAATTTCTTCAAAGGCTTGGTACGCTTCTTCTAAAATAGTTCTTCCTTCTACAAAGTCTATATCTTGTCTTAAAAAACCAATTTGAACATCTTTATCAAATGCCATTGTACCACTGCTTTCTATGTCTTTAGAAAGCACTTTTAAAAGCGTAGATTTACCTGCTCCGTTTTTTCCAATTAATCCTATTCTATCACCTTTATTTAATTTAAAAGTGATTCCTGAAAATAAATCTGTTCCCATAAAGGAAACCGTTAAGTTGTGTACGTTTAACATTAAATGTAATAAATGTTACAAAGTTAGAATGATAAAAATTTATCTTTGCAAAAGTATATAAAATTTTAAGGTTAATATGTTTAAAAAAGGAACTAAATTATACAGTATTTCAAAAGGAAAGTGTCCTAAATGTCATGAAGGCGATTTTTTTAAATTTGGTTTTACATTTAACCCTACTAAAGTTACCAAAATATATGACAATTGTACTAAATGTAATTTAAAATATATGTTAGAGCCTTCCTTTTTTTATGGAGCTATGTACATAAATTATGGTATAACTGTTGCCATTTCTGTAATCGTTTTTTTAATTGTAAAACTTGGTTTTCAACTTAATTTATTACAATCTTTTATTGCCGTTTTTTCTGCTTTGTTAATTTTAGCTCCTCTAAATCTTAGGTTAGCAAGAATACTTTGGATAAATATGTTTGTGTCTTTCGAACCCAAAACAACTGATATTCAGTAATTTTATCTACTTTTGGGTATAAATACGGTAGTATTAATACTATTTTAAAGTGATCTTTGTCACTTTACCCAAATTATGAAAACAAAGGTTATTTCTTTCTTACTTTTATTCTATTGTTTTTTAATGTTTTCCCAAGAAAAAGAGGAATACTTTCAAAAAATAATTGACACCACTACAAACGAAAAATTAAAATTAGCTTCTTTAGATAGTTTAACCCTTAATCAACAAAAGGTAAAAGATTACATAAAATATGCTACTTGGTCTGAAACATATATAGACTTAGCAATTAAGCTAAAAAAATACGAAGAGGCAGCTAAAAAAGCTAATAACGCGTTCTACAATGTTAATGTTGTTTTAGGAGACACAGATAGAGCATTTGCTCTTTACAAAAAAATAGAAAAACATATAAACAAAATAGATAACAAAAGAGTTATTGGAACAATGTTTCTTAAAAAGGGTGGTGGTTATTTCAATTTAAACAAACTAGATGATGCTTTAAAAAATTATGAAAAAGCAATTTCTTTTTACGGAAAAACTAAAAGAGATTCTATAAGTATTGCAGATTCTTATTTTTTTATTGGACAAGTTGAGTTTGAGAAAAGAAATTTTATAGCCTCTATTTCAAAATTTAAGATTGCTTCTTCTTATTATGAAAATCTAAAGGACACCGACTATTTATTTAAAACCTGGGGAAACATTATTAATATTTATGGAGCAGCCGGTTTTATTGATAAAACAATTAAAGAGCGTACCGAATTGATAAATAAGAAAATTTCTTTAAAACACTTATCTGGAATAGAAGTAGATTACTACAACCTTGCTAATAATTACCACAAAAAAGGGAATTATAAAAAGCAAGAAGAGTTTTTATTACTTTCTAATAAGCATTTAAAAAAAGCAAAAGAATTTAAAAATTTTAAAAGTATATTAATTAATGGTGCTTTATGTGAATATTATCTAGATAAAGATATTACCAAAGCATCAAAACATTTTAACATTGCTAAAGAAAGGGCTAAAGGAAAGCAAAAAAGAGGTTATGAAGAAACTGCTTTTAATATGATAAAAGCAAAATATCTTTTTAAAAGAAAAAAATATTTTGAAGCCCAAAAACTTTCAGAAAAAACTCTAATTTTAGAAGAAAATAATAAAAACACAGATCATGTTAAAGATTTATATAATTTACTGTATAAAATACATGAAAAACAAAAACAGTACGAGAATTCATTAAAATATTATAAAAAATATAGCTCACTTAAAGACTCTTTACAAGACATTACAAAATTAAATGCACTATCCTACTATCAAACTTTATACGAAACGGAGCGAAAAGAAAAAGAAATAGATATACAAAAGTCAACTTTAAAAATTTTAGCAAAAGAAAACGAAGCAAAACAACGTTTATTAATTTCTGGAGGAATTGCTGCTGTATTACTATTTTTAATATTCTATTTATATAGAAACAGACAATTGGCTATAAAAAAAGCTAAAATGAAAGAAGAATATTCTCACAACCTATTACTTTCTCAAGAAGAAGAACGTAAAAGAATTTCAAAAGATTTACACGATAGCTTAGGCCAGAGCTTATTATTAATAAAAAATAAAGTATCATTAAAAAGCGATGATAAAACAAAAGAATTGGTAAATAATGCTATTGAAGAAATGAGAACAATTTCTAGAGTGTTACATCCTTTTCAATTAGAAGACATAGGCATTAGTAAGGCTTTAGACAACCTTATTAATCAGCTAGATGAAAGTTACGAAAAAACCTATATTTTTGGTAATATAGACGATATAGCAAACAAATTAAATCAAGACCAAGAAGTAAACATTTTTAGAATTATACAAGAATGTTTATCTAATGTTATAAAGCATGCAAAAGCAGATTCTGCAAAAGTTACTTTAATAAATAACAATACTGAAATCTTAATTTCTATAAAAGATAATGGTCTGGGTTTCGATTTTTCCGAGAGATATAATGATTTTAAAAGTTTAGGCCTAAAAACCATAAAAGAAAGAGTTAGATTTTTAAAAGGAACTTTAAAAATTGATTCTATAAAAGGAAAAGGAACTACTTTTAACATTCAATTTCCAATAAAATGAGGAATTTAGAAATTTTTATAGCTGATGATCATCCAATTCTATTAAAAGGATTAGAAGAAATATTAGTTGAAAAAAAATTTAAAGTAGTTGGTAAAGCCACAGATGGCCAATCTGCTTTAAACTTTATCATTAAAAACTCACCAGAAATTGCCATTTTAGATGTAGAAATGCCCTTAAAAACTGGAATTGAAATTGCAAAAGAGTGTAAAAAAAATAACATTAGTACTAAAATCGTTTTAATAACACTGCACAAAGAAATAGATTTATATTTGATGGCTAAAGAAATTGGTGTTTTTGGTTACATACTTAAAGAATTTGCAATAGATGAAATTGAATCTTGTTTAGAATCTGTTTCTAACAACATACCATATTTTAGTAAAGAATTAAAAAAACATATTGGTTTTACAGAAGAAAACAATGATATCTTAAAAAAACTATCCTTATCAGAAAAAAGAATATTAAAGTTAATTTCTCAACACAAAACGAATAAGGAAATTGGTCATTTACTTTTTATCTCTCCACGAACAGTAGAAAAACATAGATCTAAAGTTATTTTAAAATTAGACTTATCTAGAGAAACTGGTTCTCTATTAACTTGGGTATTAAAAAATAGACACCTATTTAAGTAGGGTATTAACACCCGCAAAATTTACAAATAATATATAGATATTTGTATTTAACTAACCAAAACTTTTTTGAATATGTTAATTATTAACTTAATTTCAAAAAAAATTGCAAAAATAAGAGTTAAAAGAAATTTTTACAGAGAACGTAGAATTGCTAACAATCCAAGAAAGCAATACAATTACTACATGAAAAAATGTGATCTATCAAAAAGAAGAAGTGAAAATTAAAAATTATCAATTCCCCAACAAAAAAACGGCTCTTATTTTTAGAGCCGTTTTTTTACTTTTTAAACCTTTTTATATCTATTTCTATATCTAATTCTTCATTATTTTCAAGATGATTAAATAGATTTTTAGCTACAGTAGGTGCAATCATAACTCCACGCGTTCCTAGACCGTTTAAAACAACTAATTGTTTGTATGTATCATGAATACCTACCAAAGGTCTTCTGCCAGCAACTGTAGGTCTAATTCCAGCAGATTGAGAAACAATTGTATAAGGAACATCAATTACTTTCTTTAACTTGTCTATTAATTCGTCTTTTCCTTCCTTTGAAGGGTTAGAGGTTTTATCTGTCCAATTAAAAGTAGCACCTACTTTGTAATAATTATTTCCTATAGGAAGTACAAAAAGTGTAGATTTTAATAAAAAATCTATATTTAATTCCGGCGCATGAATGGTTAATAATTCTCCTTTTGCTTCGTTTAAAGGTAGATAATTAAAAAAAGGATTCTGTTTAATTCCAAAACCTTCGCAAAAAACTATTTTTGAGGCAGTAATATCTTTATATACTAATATTTCGTTATCAGTATTTAGCTTTAAATGCTTAAATTTTTCAAATTGGATTAACCCATTTCCTTTAAGATAATCTCTATAAGAGCTAACCAACTTCTCTGTATCTATTCTACCAGCTTCATTTACATTTCCAAAACTAAAATCTGCAATAACTCCATTATAGGATTTCGAATCTAAGCAAGCATCTAAATAATCAACTAATTTTGGTTTATCTAAAGCTGAGAACCAATTATTCTGATCTTCTATAGATTTAAAGGCTTTTTTAATTACAAACTTTTGATCAATTTTTATATGTAATCGATCTTCTATTCTTTTATAAAAAGGCAACGCAATTTTTAACTGCTCTTTTGCATTCCAAACTGGTGTAAATCTTTTTAAAATTACAGGATTATAAACACCACCAGCTACTAAGGATGATGTTTGAGAATCATCTTCAAATACCAAAAAAGTTTTATTTGCCTCAATTAACTCTTCAACAAAAGCCAAACCTGCTAAACCTAAACCAACAATTATATAATCTACTTTCACGCAGTAAAAGTACTTTTTTAAAACTAAAAAAGCGTTCCAAAAATAGGAACGCTTTTAAATATTTTATAAAAAAATGTAATTAGTAATTCCACATATCCATTTCTCTATTTCTAATATCTTCTTTTATTTTATTTGCTTCTAATAATTGGAATAAAGAGTTACCACGAACATAATCTTCAATAGCTCTATTTCCATAAATATTTTCTTCTCTAACTATAACCGAACTAAATCTTCTAGCGTTTAATAAGTGATCGTATGAAATTGGGTGTGAAGCATTTTTAGGATTAAATACTTTAGCATTATGTAAAACATCTCTTGCTGTTGGAAAGAAAATCCAGAATAATTCATATAAATTCTCATCTTCAACATTCTCTACACCAATTGTTTGAACATCTTTTCCCATTGGCGCTAGAGCCAATAATCTATATTTCATTTCTCCTTGGCGTTTATCAAAATACCACATCCCTTTTAACATATATCCTTCTACATCTTGAGTTTGAATTCTAAATGTATCTGTATATCCGTTTTCTTCTCTTACATTAACTAATCTAGAGTCTATTTCATCTTGTGTAATTTTAGATGTAAAAAAAGAATCTGTATAAGCTTCTTTTATTTTACCTTGCTTAATTCCTTTAATTAAAGAATCAAATAAAGATCTTCTATCAGAAGAAATACTTGTTGTATCAATAGGAAAATAGTATGGTAAATTTATTTTTTGATTTAAATCTACAAATTCCCAAACAACTTTAGACCACATAATATCTCTATCATCGACATATCCATAAGGAATTGGTCCGTCATTATCTGAAGTTAATTGTTGTTCGTTTTTCTTACCTATATCACCTACAGACTTTGCATTTAGTAAATTTGACTGGGCATTTACTATACCAGAAGTCAAAAAGACAAAAAATATTATGAAACAATTTCTAACCATATTCTTTTTTTTTATTCTAATTCGTTAATTCTATATTAACAGGTAATACCTTTTTAAGCTTGTAAGAGTTACCTACAATAGATGCTTTAATATCGTAAATATTAATAATATCGCCTCTTTTTGCTTTAGATAATTTCTGTTTAGCAGCCGCATTTAATCTAGAACCATTAACTATAATTGTTAATTGACCAGGTACTTTTATTTTAAATCCTGTTACTTTTAACTTTAAATCGAACATAAAATCTGGTAAACCTGCGCTAATTGGCGCATTAGATAAACCTGATTTTGGCATTCTTACAGTACCAAACTGATTACGAACAGACCCCATTGCTGCAGGAATATCTTTTACCCTAAAAGTCTTTTTAGAGTTAACAGTTTTACCACTACTTAGTTTTGCGCTAACGTTAATTACAGCCGTATTTCCTGCTGCAGGTCTCATACTATATTTACCTTTACTACCTGTTAATCTTCCACCTGTTGCAGAAACTTTTAAATTATTATCTCCAACACCAGGTAAAGAAACTGAAATTGGATTATCTAACCCTCTATAAACAACATTCATAGCATCTGCAGAAACTACAGCACTACTTGGTTCTGCAATTACAGAATATTTACTTTCAAATTCTACTGGAACATCTTCACCATTTTCTTTAAAGAAAATAGTTCCTTTAATTTTTTTCTCCCCTACATTACCAGCAGACATGTTAAGAATAACTTGCCCATCTTTAACTGAGTTTGTTGCATCTTTACCATTTAAAATTACTTTATTTGGTACTAAAGTAGCATCATATCTACCTAAAACAACCTGACCAGTAACTTTTTCACCAGCAAAATAAGCTGTTTTATCTAGACTAACAATACCTTTATAATTGTTTAAAGATAAAGCTTCTTCCATTTTACCTCCTAATAAACCAGATACAATATCAGCTTCTGTATTTTTAATATCAGCTTGCATTTGTGTAAGATTTGTTAAAGAAGCTACTAAAGGAAAACCTTCATATCTGTAATTTAACCAAGGTATTACTTTACCATCTTTATTTGTTGCTTCATCTGTATTAAACCTTTTATTAATTAAAGACTCATAGCTATTTCCAGAACCTAGTTCTGTATTTACATTTGTTCTATAGCTATTAACTTTATCTAAAAACTCTTGCCCTTCAGGAGTAAAACCATCACCTTTAAAGAAATAAGTATCTAAAAAATCTGTTTTATCCATAGACTCATAATCAGTCTTTACTTCAATATCTGTAGTCATCTTAGATTTTAATTCATTTAAATATGAATAAAAATCTGAAGAATACTTCTTTATTTTTAATGCTTGTTCATTTAGTTTTCCAAATTTTTCAGATTGCTCTGAAGCTTTTGTTGCTAAATTAGCATAAGATTGCTTATTTTTTTCTGTTGTTGAAACGTTGTTAGACGCCAACTTTTCATTCATAAATCCAAAAGCTGATAAAACTTCTTTACTCATGTTCATTGCTAACATAGCAATAAATACAAGGTACATTAAGTTTATCATCTTCTGTCTTGCAGACATTTTTCCTCCAGCCATATCTTAATTAGTTTGTTTTAAGTTATATATTTAATTGAACTAATTATTTACTAGACATTGCCGAAAGCATGTTCCCATAAACTCCATTAAGAGAAGATAAGTTTTTTGCTAAAGAATCCATTTGTTCTTTTAATCTTTCTGTATTTTCTACAACAGCAGAATTCATTTCTGTTTGTTTTGTAGAATTTTCTACTTGTACTTTATACAAGTTATTTAAAGTTTCCATTTGAGCAGCAGCTAAAGATACTTGCTCATTGTATTTATTTGTAGATGAAACAGATTCTGATGCTGCAGATAATCCTTCAGCAGCTCCTTGAAAATTTTTCATACTACTTCCTAAACTCTCCATTAAACCAGAATCAATTTTTGCTTCTTTTAATAAAGAATCTAGTTTTTGAGACAACATACCGTCTGCACCAACTTTTTCTTCAGAAGAAAAACCTTCTGTTCCTAACTCTGGATACACTTTTGTCCAATCAAAATCATCTTCTGGTGTATCAAATGCAGAAATAGCAAAAACGGCTGCTTCTACTAATAAACCAATTGTTAACATTAAACCTCCGGTTAATGGACCATAAGAAATATGCTGGATTTTGAATAATGCTCCAACAATTACAACTGCTGCCCCCATTCCGTATACGAAATTCATTGTTTTTTTATAAGATCTTGATTGTGCCATACTTTAAAATATTATTTGAATTTGAATTAATTTTATTTATTTGTGGTACCTATATAGTTTTGTACTGTTCTAAAACCTATATAACTTCTTGCTGTATCTGCATATTCATAATCTCTAGAACTAACTTCTAAATAATATGCTACATCTTTCCAAGAACCACCTCTAATTATTTTTCTTTTGTTTTTTCTGTCCTCTACATTAGGGTTCATTGTTGAAGCCATATAGTAAGAAGATAAATTATATGCAGTATTTGTCCATTCTGCTACGTTACCTGCCATGTTATATAAACCATAATCATTTGCATTAAATGATTTTGCCTCCATAGTATATAAAGCCCCATCTACAGAATAGTTACCTCTAACTGGTTTAAAGTTTGCTAAGAAACAACCTCTATCACTAGTTGTACTTCCTGTTCCCCAAGGATAAGTTGCAAATTCTAATCCACCTCTAGCAGCATATTCCCATTCTGCTTCTGTTGGTAATCTAAAATCTGGCACTTGACTTGCATTCTTTTTTGTTCTTAAATAATCGTTTTTCTTCTTTGTTCTCCAATTACAAAAAGCATTTGCTTGTCCCCAAGTAACACCAACAACAGGATAATCTCCATAAGATTGATGATAAAAATAATCTTGGTGCATAGGATCGTTATAAGAATAATTAAAATCTTTAACCCAAACAGTAGTATCAGGATATATATTTAAAACTTCTGTTTGAACAAAATCTTTTCTATTACCACCTTTTCTTGCAGCATTATCTCTATCAAACCAAGAGTACTTATAGTTTAAAAACTTAGTATTAAACGTTCTAACACCGTCTACAGCTTCTTCTCTATTTATAAATAAAGAATCCATAACCTCTACGTAATCTACATCCGGAAAGTCTTCTTTTTTCCAAATAATATCTTCTTCCCAATTTAAAGGTTGTATCGTATCAAAACTATAATAGTTATCATACATATACTTTTGGTAAGGTGTAGCATTGGCTACAGTATCTTTAAATTTATAATTTTGAATTCCTCCAGTAGGAAGTACTCCGTCTGCATCTGGTGTTGCACCTAAACCTGCAAATTCTGCTTGATATGCTAATTTTGTTCTTACAATAGAATCTTTAACCCAGTTTACAAACTCTTTATATTCGTTGTTTGTAATCTCTGTTTCATCCATATAATAAGGCCTAACAGTAACTGTTTTTGTAGGCGTATTTAAGGTACCAACTACATCTTCATCTTGCTTACCCATTGTAAATGAACCTCCAGGAACAAGCACCATTTCATGAGGCTTTTCTGAAAACCATTTCTTTTTCACCTTTACACCAACTAATTCTCCCCTATCGTTAGAACCACAACTGTAAAAAAAGGTTATTAAAAGTGCAAATATTGCTGCTTTCTTCATATTTTATTCTTGTCTTTACTAAAAGTTCGTAAACCTATTATTTTTTTTGCTAAAATACAATGTTGAAATTGTTTTTAACAGTCTAAATTTTACAATTTTTTTAATTACATCATTTTTTTCATAGCCTTATACCATCTTTCTGGTATAATCTGCTTGGTTGCTTGTGTGTAATCTTTATATGTACATGGTATTAACGCATGTCTTTTGTATTTATTATCTGATAGAATATTAATCTCTATCCACCAACGACCTGTTTTGTTACTTTTATAAAACGTTAAAGGATCATCTTCTTCTAGCAATACTGTAAATTTTTGATAATTTTCTTTTCCAGAAAACGGGTAATCTTTAACCCTAAAATTCACACCTTCAACAAAATACCAAATCATTTGCGCTATTAGATTTGCTGTTTGATGGTTATTATCGTATTTAGAATTGTACTCGTAAATTCCAAAAGACGAAACTTTATCGCTAATACCTGCGTATCTTGCTATTGCACAAATCTCTTCACCATAAAACCCATTAGGAGACGCATTATTATTAGCAGGAGCTTCACTTTGTCTTACAGCTCCAATATCTATAGAAACAATATCTGCATTTCTAAAAGCTGGTTCAATATTTTCTAATTCTTTTGCTTTACCCAACCTGTAAGCATCAAAAAACAGTGTATCTAATAATTGAATTTCTTCTTGTGCATTAAAATAAGTTTGATAACCAACATTGCTATAGTTAAACAAGTTGTTAGGTTGTTGCATAATTATTTTACTCAAATAAGATTGAGAAGTTAAATCATCTTCTAAATCACCTAAATCAAAACGACTATCTACAGCAGTTATATTTACAGTCTGCTCTAATTGATCATAAGCCCTATAATTTACATACGTAATATCCTGACCTCCACCAATTATGATAGGTATAATATTCTTTTTTAATAAGAAAGAAATAATTTCTGAAACTGCAAAGTATGTATCTGATACAGAATTTCCTTTTAGAACATTTCCTAAATCTGCAATTTCTGTTTCCCAATTTCCTGGAAACAAATCATACAGTTTTTTTCGGATAAAATCTAAATTTTCTCCACAGCCAAAGTTATCTTGGGAGTTTCTATCTTCTTGAACTCCTAAAATTACTAACTGCACGTTTTCTAAATCCGGAATACCTTCTTCTTTAGAATGTATTCTAATTTTATTTCCCAAGCATGAAGCCGACTGCAGCAATAAATGCGTTAAAACAGTTTCTTTTACAGGGGATAAAAAGTCTTGAATCATCAATTTTTTTTTAACTTAGGCATGCAAGATACCTAAATCTTTATTTCTTTTTTACTGTTTTCTTTTTAGCAACAACTTTCTTTTTTGTGGTAGTTTTCTTTTTTGCTGCTTTTTTCTTAGGCGTTTTAGCCTCAATCATTTTAACTGCCTCAGCTTTAGAAAGTTTTTCTATCTCTGTAGTCTTAGGCAATTCAATTTTTATTTTTCCTTTTATCACATTAAAACGCCCCCAACGTGCTTTTTCTACACGAATAGCAACATCTTCCCAATTATGGATAACTTTATCTATTTCTTTCTGTTTTTTAACCTCAATTAACTCAATAATATCATCAACAGTAAGATTATCAAAATCGTATTTTTTATTTACATTGATAAAAATAGAGTTCCATTTTAAGAATGGTCCAAAACGTCCAACTCCTTTTTGTACAGGTAAATCTTCGTAGTGATAAATTGGAGCATCTGCTTTTTGTTTAGCAACAATTAACTCTATAGCTCTAGGTAAATCAACTTCCATTGGGTTTTCTCCTTTATCCAAAGAAACAAACATAGTTCCGAAACGAATATAAGGTCCAAAACGGCCATTAGAAACGATTACCTCTTCATCTTCATAACCACCTAATGTTTTTGGAAGCAAGAATAATTCTAATGCTTCTTCCATTGTAATTGTGCCTAAATTTTGATCTTTATTTAAGCTTGCAAATACTTTTTCTTCATCTTCCGGAGCTCCAATTTGAGCAATTGGACCAAATTTACCTAAACGAACTAAAACAGTTTTTCCAGTTTCTGGGTGTTTTCCTAAAATACGTTCACCACTTTCTCTCTCAGCATTTTCTTTAACATCCTCTACAGTTTCATGAAAATTTGTATAAAAACCTTTTATCATTTCTATCCAATCTTCATCTCCTTCAGAGATATCATCAAACGAACTTTCTACTTTCGCCGTAAAGCCAAAATCTAGAATATTAGAAAAATTAGCTACTAAGAAATCGTTTACAATATTACCTATATCCGTAGGAATTAATTTATTTTTATTAGAACCCGTTTTTTCCGTTAAAGTTTGGCTTTTTACAGTTCCTGCTGTTAAAATCATCTGCTCGTAACCTCTTTCTAAACCTTCATCTTCTCCTTTTTCTACATAACCTCTTCTTTGTACGGTAGAAATTGTAGGTGCATACGTAGACGGTCTACCAATACCTAATTCTTCTAATTGTTTTACTAAAGAAGCCTCTGTAAATCTATATGGCGGACTTGTAAAACGTTGTGTTGCATTAATAAAAGTGTAATTTAAAGCTTCTCCTACTTTTAAATTTGGAAGCATTCCTGCTTGCTCTTCATCTTCATTATCGTTTCCTTCTAAATACACTTTTAAAAAACCATCAAACTTTATCATTTCACCGTTTGCAGTGAAAATTTTTGAATTTTCAGAATTCTCTATCTTAAAGTTAGTTCTTTCTAACTGAGCATCACTCATTTGAGACGCTAATGTTCTTTTCCAAATTAAATCATACAATCTTGTTTGATCATACTCTGTATCTATAGAATGCATTTTCATGTTTGTTGGCCTAATCGCTTCATGCGCTTCTTGCGCACCTTTAGCTTTAGATTTAAAAACACGTTGTTTACTATATTCTTTTCCGTAATAATTTGTAATTTCTTCTTCAGCCGCATCTCTTGCATCTACAGATAAGTTTACACTATCTGTTCTCATATAAGTAATTAAACCGGCTTCATATAAACGCTGTGCAACTTGCATCGTTTTAGCAACCGGAAAACCTAATTTTCTTGATGCTTCTTGTTGTAATGTTGATGTTGTAAATGGTGCTGCTGGAGATTTTTTTGCTGGTTTTTTAGTTAAATCTGCAATAGAAAAATCTGCATTTGCACAAGATTTTAAAAAATTTTCTGCTGTTTTTTTAGAATCGAAATTTTTAGGAATAGCAGCTTTAAACTTTTTTCCTTCATTATTAGAAAACTCTGCAACCACTTTATAATGTGTTTGAGAAGTAAATTCTTGTATACTTCGTTCTTTTTCTACAATTAAACGAACCGCTACAGACTGAACTCTACCAGCAGATAAACCACCTTTAACTTTACGCCATAAAACAGGTGATAATTCGTACCCAACAAGTCTGTCTAAAACTCTACGTGCTTGTTGTGCGTTTACCATATTATAGTCTATATCTCTAGGATTTTCGACTGCTTTTAAAATAGCTTTTTTTGTAATTTCATGAAAAACAATACGTTTAGTACTTTCTTCTTTTAAATCTAATTGTTCTTTTAAATGCCACGCTATAGCTTCTCCCTCTCGATCCTCATCACTTGCTAACCAAACCATTTCTGCTTTTTTAGCTAAACTCTTAAGTTTTTTTACAACAGGTTTTTTATCATCAGATATAATGTATTTAGGACTAAAATCTCCCTCTACATCAATCCCTAGTTCTTTAGATGGTAAATCTGCTATATGACCATAACTAGACTCTACTTGAAAATCTTTTCCAAGAAATTTCTCTATGGTTTTTGCTTTTGCTGGTGACTCTACTATTACTAAATTCTTTGCCATTCTCTTTTCTTTTGTCGTAAAAAACACAACATAAACTGTGTGTTATAGAAATGCAAAAGTATGTAGTTTTTTTTGATAAAAAATTATTTAGTGAATTTTCAATCAATAATTAACAGAATTATAGCAATATTTTTTCTGCCAATTTGTCACAAAAAATGATTTTTGGTTGTATCTTTGCTCTCCTTTAAATGAGAAATTGATACATGGAACAAGTAGAGAAAATCATCGACGATAAAATACAAGGTAAAGCACTTGTAACAGAAAACAAAAAGGGTAATACTAAAAAATTATTCATTGAAAGCTATGGTTGTCAGATGAATATGAATGATAGTGAAATTGTTGCTGCTATTTTAGATAAAGAAGGTTACAATACAACTCAAATTCTTGAAGAGGCAGATTTAGTGCTAGTAAACACTTGCTCTATTAGAGAAAAGGCAGAAACATCGGTTCGTAAAAGATTACAGAAATATAACGCTGTAAAACAAGTGAACAAAAACATGAAAGTGGGTGTTTTAGGCTGTATGGCCGAACGTTTAAAAGAGAAATTTTTAGAAGAAGAGAAAATAGTTGACTTAGTTGTTGGTCCAGATGCATATAAAGATTTACCAAATTTATTAGAAGAAGTATATGAAGGTAGAGATGCTGTAAACGTAATTTTATCTAAAGAAGAAACGTATGGAGATATTTCTCCTGTTCGTTTAAATACAAATGGAGTTACTGCATTTGTATCCATTACTAGAGGTTGCGACAATATGTGTACTTTTTGTGTAGTCCCTTTTACTCGTGGTAGAGAAAGAAGTCGTGATCCTAAGAGTATTTTAGAAGAAATTCAATCTATGGTTGATAAAAACTTTAAAGAAATTACGCTTCTTGGTCAAAATGTAGATAGTTTTTTATGGTTTGGTGGTGGTTTAAAAAAGGATTTCAAAAAAGCTACAGAAATGGCGCAAGCTACCGCTGTAGATTTTGCACAATTGTTAGACATGTGTGCTACTAAGTTTCCAAAAACACGTTTTCGTTTTTCTACTTCTAATCCGCAAGACATGAGTTTAGATGTAATTCATACGATGGCAAAACATAAGAATATATGTAAATATCTTCACCTACCTGTTCAAAGTGGAAGTAATGCAATGTTAAAAGCCATGAATAGACAACATACTCGTGAAGAATATAAAACATTGATTGACAATATTTTTAAAATTGTACCAGAAATGTCTTTATCACAAGATATGATTGTTGGTTTTTGTGGAGAAACAGAACAAGATCATAAAGATACTTTAGAACTAATGGAGTATGTAAAATACGATTTCGGTTTTATGTTCACCTACTCAGAAAGACCAGGAACTCTTGCGGGTAATAAAATGGAAGATGATGTACCTTTTGCAACTAAAAAAAGAAGATTACAAGAAATAATCGACTTACAACAAATACATGCTTTATACAGAACACAACAACATATAGGTAAAACAGAAGAATTCTTAATTGAAGGTACTTCTAAGAAAAACCCAAATGAGTGGAAAGGAAGAAATACACAAAATACAGTTGCAGTTTTTGCAAAAGGTGATTATAAGCTAGGTGATTTTGTTATGGTAAAAGTAGAAGATTGCACATCAGCAACCTTAAAAGGAACTGCTGTTGGTTATTCTGATAATAATTAAAAATAAATTACAAAATCACAAAGTTTTAAAGCCGAAAAGTGAGTTTTACTTTTTAATTAAGCTTTGTCTCATAGTAGCTCTGAGATTTTGCAACTGAAAAAAATATGGAAAACTTACAAGCATTAAAACAACGTTTTGGAATTATCGGTAACGATACCCAACTTAACAGAGCTTTAGAAAAAGCTGTTAGAGTTGCACCAACAGATATTTCTGTTTTAGTTACTGGAGAAAGCGGTGTTGGTAAAGAAAATATTCCAAAAATAATTCATTCATTATCACACAGAAAACATGCAAAATACATAGCCGTAAATTGTGGTGCTATTCCTGAAGGAACTATAGATAGTGAATTATTCGGACATGAAAAAGGAGCTTTTACTGGTGCAACACAAGACAGAAAAGGATATTTTGAAGTTGCAGATGGTGGAACCATATTTTTAGATGAAGTAGGAGAATTACCTTTAACAACACAAGTACGCTTATTACGTGTTTTAGAAAATGGAGAATTTATTAAGGTTGGTTCTTCTAAAGTATTAAAAACGGATGTAAGAATTGTTGCTGCTACAAATGTAAATATGCAGTCTGCAATTGAAAAAGAAAAATTTAGAGAAGATTTATATTACAGGTTAAGTACAGTCGAAATCCATTTACCTGCTCTAAGAGAACGTAATGATGATATTCATTTGCTGTTTAGAAAATTTACTTCAGATTTTGCTCAAAAATATAGAATGCCTTCTATTCGTTTAGATGAAACTGCAGTAAGTATTTTGCTTAACTATCGTTTTCCAGGAAATATTCGTCAGCTTAAAAATTTAGCAGAACAAATTTCTGTAATAGAGGAAGAAAGAACTATATCTGCAATAAAGCTACAACAATATCTACCAAACAACAATGGCAATTTACCTGCTGTAATTGGCGGTAAAAAAGAAAATGATTTTTCTACCGAACGAGATATAATGTATAAAATCTTGTTTGATATGCGAAACGACATCAACGACTTGAAAAAGCTAACGTTAGATTTGATGAAAAACGGAAATGTTGAGCAGGTTCAAGAAGAAAATCATCAATTAATAGAAAAGATATATAGAGATCAAGATACTCAAAAAACCAATGTAGAAGTCATGAATATTCCGCAAAATACAACTGCAGAAAAAGATTATGATTTTATTGAGACAATTGAAGAAGACGAATCTTTATCTTTACAAGACAAAGAAATTGAAATGATTAAAAAATCTTTGGATAAAAATAGTAACAAACGTAAGTTAGCTGCCAAAGAATTGGGAATTTCTGAAAGAACTTTATATAGAAAAATTAAACAATACGATTTATAAAATAAATGTAATTGCTTATTTAAAAAATCACAAGTCGAGGAATTTTGAATTTCTATCAAACTATATCGATAACTTTATAAAATTATGAAGAAAATTATTTTATCACTAATAATTATTACAACTTTAATTGGTTGTGGTGCATATTCTTTTACTGGTGGAAATACTGGTGATGCGAAAACTATACAAATTGATTTTTTTCCTAATCAAGCGCCTTTAGTAGAACCTGCACTAACACAACGTTTTACCAACGAATTACAAGATTTATTTACTAGACAAACAAATTTAACTCTTACAAACTCTAATGGAGATTTGCATTTTAGTGGTGAAATTACTGGCTACAGAGTTACACCTATGAGTGGAACCTCAGATCAAACTGCAGCCCAAAACAGATTAACTGTTACTGTAAATGTGCGTTTCGAAAACAAACTAGAAGAAAAAGACGATTTTGAAAAAAACTTCTCTTATTATTCTGATTTTGATGCAGACTCACAACTTACTGGTAGTATTCTAGAAAATGCTTTAGACGAGATTTTAGAACGCTTAACACAAGATATTTTTAATGCTTCAGTTGCAAAATGGTAGATATTAAACTTATGGATTTAACTCAAAAAAAACAAGATATTCAGCAATTAGAAACTACTGATTTAAGATCTGTTATAAACGAGTTTCCTTATTTCCAATCTGCAAGAGCACTATATTTAAAGGGGTTAAAAGATCAAAATAGTTTTAAATACAATAACGAACTAAAAATTACTGCTGCTTACACTACAGATAGATCTGTATTATTCAATTTTATTACCTCTAAAGATTTTAATAGTTATAAAGAAGAAATCAAACCATCAAAACAAGAACTTATTATTGATGAAAATGTTTCTGAAATAATACTAAAACAAGAAATAGAAGAAACTAAACCAGAAGTTATTTCTAAAACTACCGAACAAACAGAAGAAAAAGTAGAAGAAACACTAGAAATAGGTAAACCTATAACATTTTCTAATTCAGAAAATTACTCTTTTAATGAGTGGCTACAATTATCAGCAAAAAAACCAATCGTTAGAAAAGAATCTCCGAAGAAAAAAATTCTAAAAAAGGTTGAACTTATTGAAAAATTTATACAAAATAATCCAAAAATAACACCTTTATCCAAAGACAAAAATGTAACTATTTCCGTTACACAAAACAAACAAGACTCGTCTTTAATGACAGAGACTTTAGCTAAAGTTTATCTTGAGCAAAACAAGTATGGAAACGCTATACAAGCATACCGAATTTTAAGTTTGAAATATCCAGAAAAAAGTGGTTTCTTTGCAGACCAAATTAAAAGAATACAAATTTTACAAAAAAAATAAATCATGAGTTATACAGCTTTTTTAATTCTAATTTTAATTGTAGCTATTGCTTTAATACTAATAGTAATGGTACAAAACCCTAAAGGTGGAGGATTATCTTCTTCTTTTGGAGGTGGTGGAGCACAATCTTTAGGTGGTGTTCAAAACACAAACAACTTTTTAGACAGAACAACTTGGACTTTAGGTATTGCAATGTTTGCTTTAATTTTATTAGCTAATTTCGCTATTCCAAGAGAAGGAGAAAACAATGTTAACTTAAATAATACTTTAGATGGAATTGAAGCTACTACACCAGTAGACAATAGTACTCCAACTACAAATGACAGTATTAAGTAATTATCATACTATAATATTTAAAAAATGCCAACGTAAATGACACGTTGGCATTTTTTTATTCCTAATATTTAGGTTTAAAATCAATCAAAGAAAAATTGTCAGTTTAAAACTATTGGCATAGTTTCTGACAATCTATTACAATAGCAAAGAAAAATTAATTAATCAAAATTTATAAAAAATGGGATTAAACATTAAACCTTTAGCAGACAGAGTTCTTGTAGAGCCTGCACCTGCAGAAACAAAAACAGCATCTGGATTAATTATACCCGACAATGCAAAAGAAAAGCCTCAAAAAGGAACTGTTGTAGCTGTTGGAAATGGTAAAGTAGATGAACCTTTAACTGTAAAAGTTGGTGACACTGTTTTATATGGTAAATATGCTGGAACTGAATTAAAATTAGAAGGTACAGACTATTTAATTATGCGTGAAGCAGATATTTTAGCGATTATTTAAAAATTGCTATTAGCTATTAGCCACTGGCTTTTAGCACAATAAATTAACAATATAATTAAGCTAATAGCGAAAAGCTAAAGGCAAAAAGCTAAAAAATAAAATGGCAAAAGATATAAAATTTGATATAGAAGCTAGAGATGGCTTAAAACGTGGAGTTGATGCGTTAGCAAATGCAGTAAAAGTAACTCTTGGACCTAAAGGAAGAAACGTAATTATTTCTAAATCTTTTGGAGCACCAACAGTAACTAAAGACGGTGTTTCTGTAGCAAAAGAAGTTGAGTTAGAAAATCCGTTAGAAAACATGGGAGCTCAAATGGTAAAAGAAGTTGCTTCTAAAACTAACGACTTAGCTGGTGACGGAACAACGACTGCAACCGTTCTTGCACAAGCAATTGTAAAAGAAGGGTTAAAAAACGTTGCCGCAGGTGCAAATCCTATGGATTTAAAACGTGGTATCGACAAAGCAGTAACTGCTATTGTTGCTGATTTAGAAAAGCAGACTCAAAAAGTTGGTAATTCTTCTGATAAAATTCAACAAGTTGCATCTATTTCTGCAAATAACGATGCAGTAATTGGAGATTTAATTGCTACTGCTTTTGGTAAAGTTGGTAAAGAAGGTGTTATTACTGTAGAAGAAGCAAAAGGAACAGATACATATGTAGATGTTGTAGAAGGTATGCAATTTGATAGAGGTTATTTGTCTCCTTACTTTGTTACCGATGCAGATAAAATGATTGCTGATTTAGAAAATCCTTATGTATTATTATTCGACAAAAAGATTTCTAACTTACAAGAAATTCTTCCTATACTAGAACCTGTTTCTCAATCTGGAAGACCTTTATTAATTATTGCTGAAGATGTAGACGGACAAGCTTTAGCTACTTTAGTAGTTAATAAATTAAGAGGTGGATTAAAAATTGCTGCTGTAAAAGCTCCTGGTTTTGGAGACAGAAGAAAGGCAATGTTAGAAGACATAGCAATTTTAACTGGTGGAACTGTTATTTCTGAAGAAAGAGGTTTCTCTCTTGAAAACGCAACTTTAGATTTACTAGGTACTGCAGAAGGAATTACTGTTGATAAAGACAATACTACAATTGTAAATGGTTCTGGAAACGTAGACGCTATTAAAGCAAGAGTAAATCAGATTAAATCTCAAATAGAGACAACTACTTCTGATTATGATAAAGAAAAGCTACAAGAACGTTTAGCTAAATTAGCTGGTGGTGTTGCTGTACTTTATGTTGGTGCTGCTTCTGAAGTAGAAATGAAAGAGAAAAAAGATAGAGTTGATGATGCTTTACATGCTACAAGAGCAGCTGTTGAAGAGGGTATTGTTGCTGGTGGTGGTGTTGCTTTAGTACGTGCTAAAAAAGTATTAGAAAAAATTACTACTGAGAATTTAGATGAAACTACTGGTGTACAAATTGTAAACAAAGCTATCGAATCTCCTTTAAGAACTATTGTAGAAAATGCAGGAGGAGAAGGTTCTGTTGTAATTAACAAAGTTTTAGAAGGTAAAAAAGACTTTGGTTACGATGCAAAATCAGATCAATATGTAAACATGCTAGATGCAGGTATTATAGATCCTAAAAAAGTTACTAGAGTTGCTTTAGAAAATGCTGCTTCTGTTGCTGGTATGATTCTTACTACAGAATGTGCTTTAATTGATATTAAAGAAGATGCACCAGGTGGTGGAATGCCTCCAATGGGTGGTGGAATGCCAGGAATGATGTAATCATTAGCAAATATCTATATATAGACAAGTACTTTTCTTGCCTAATTAATATAAGAAAATCCGTTAGAAATTATTTCTAACGGATTTTTTGGCTTAATTTTTGACGATATTGTTAACAAATTAAAACATATTGAGAATGAAAAAAACAATACTTATTCTATTTATTTTAATTGTAAACTCAACATTTTCTCAAAAAAACATAGATAGTTTGTATGTTAAATATTTTAAAATTAAAAGAGAAAACATACATCTTCATCTAAACAAAACAAGTTTTATACCAGGTGAAGAAGCTTGGTTTAAAGCTTATATTATAAATAATAAAGACAAAAAACTTTCTAACTTTACCAAAAACTTACATTGCTATATATACGATAACAACAAGAAAATTATTGCTAAAAAACTAATTTATACAGAAAATGGTGTTGGTAATGGTAGTTTTAAAATTGACTCTACCTACACAAGTAATACCTATTACATAGCAGCTAATACAAATTGGATGCAAAATTTTAAGGAAGACGAATCCTTTTTTCAAAAAATTACAATTCTAAATAAAAATAGCTATAAAAACACTACTGATAACGAATTAGATATTCAAATTCTACCAGAAGGAGGACATTATATAGAAGCCTCTAAAAATACTTTTGGTTTACTCGTAAAGAACAAAAATAATATTGGATTAAAAATTAACAAAATCCTTCTTAAAGACAACAAAAATAAAGTTCTCAAAGAATTCTCTACCAATAATTTTGGACTTGCTAAATTTAACTTTTATTACGATTCAAAAAAAGAATATCATCTTGAGTTTGATTTAGGAAACGGTAAGGTTATAGAAAAAAAAATACCGAAAGCCTCTGAAATGGGAATAACTTTAAATATTGAGAATTTAATACCAACCTATTTTAAAATAAATATCAATACAAATAAAAATACCTTAAAAAATATTATGAATAAAAAAATCAACCTTTTTATTCATAATACTAACTATTATTTTGAAAAAGAAATAAGTTTTAAGAACCAAAATACAACAATTAGTATTCTGGTACCAAAGAAAAAAATTGACACTGGAGTTAACATTATTACTTTATTTGATAACGCAAACAATCCAATAGCAGAAAGACTAACCTACATTCATAATAAAAATTTAAAACAAGAAATAAATATTGAAAAACTTAAAACGAATAACGATTCTTTAGAAATTAAACTTTCTAAAAAAGGATTAGATAGTAGTAAGTACTTTATGAGTGCTAGTATTCTTCCTATTAACACAAAATCATACAATCCTACAAACTCAATTATTTCTAAATTTATTTTAGCGCCATTTATAAAAGGCTCAATACAAAATCCTTCTTATTATTTTAAGAATATTGATAGGAAAAAACTATTACAATTAGACCTCTTACTTTTAACACAAGGTTGGAGTAAATATAATTGGAAAAATATTTTTTACGAAACACCAATAATTAAAGCTGAGTCAGAAAATGGCATCACCTTAAAAGGAACTTTAAATGTTGAGAAAATAGATAAAAACTCTAAAGTATTTTTATTTTCTTCAGACAATAACTTAGTATTATCAAAAGAAATTAAAGGCAATAAATTTAAATTTTCTAGACTCTATTTAAAAGATAGCTCTGAAGTAAACTTTATTATTTCTAAAAAAAAGAAACAACTTAAAACTAGAGGATATTTTCAACAAATTTCTAATAATCTTAATCTAAAAACTAAGACTTATAACAATCAGTTTGATTTTATCAATTTAGATAATCAAAATTTAGCGCACAATTTTATAGAAACTGATAGAATACAATTAGACGCAATTAACCTAAGATTAAAAAAGAAACCAAAAAATAATCCGTTCTTTTCTGGCGTCGGATTCAGTAAAGTATTTGTTTTAGACAAAAACTATAAAGGAACACAAAACTTAAATTCTTTCTTTATGGAGAGGTTCTATTCATTTAGAAGAGACCATGATTCTAACTTAGTCCTAATTAAAAGTAACAGGCAAGTATCTGTCTATTGGGATGATATTATTTTAGATGATCTCGAAATTCTAAACAATTTAAATTTATCCGAATTTAGTGAGATCCATTATAAAAATAGAGAAATATTTTTGTATACTAATTATGATTTCAAAGAAAAAAGATCAATTAAAAAAATGGGTAAACTAACAATTAATGGAGGCTTTACAGAACCAAAAATATATTATCAACCAAAATACGGAAACAAGAGTTCTACTATTTTTGAAAATTACGGTGCTATTTACTGGAAACCTAACATAAATATGAGCTCCATAAACACTAGTTTTAAAATACCTTTAATGGATCAAAAACATTTTACCATATATATTGAAGGAATTACTGCATCAGGTGCATATATTTATGAGGAAAAAGATATTCATTTAAAAAATTAAATAAAAAAACTCCAATAGACAATGTTATCGGAGTTAAGATTTAATACATTCTAATTTTATTGTTTCTTTTTTTGTTTTTTCAACTCTCCTTTATGATCTAATATAATTTCTTCATCCCTATATTTACAACAAGGATGTACAGAATTATAAGCCTCTAATGTAGCTTTTTGTTTCACATCTTCTAAACCTACAATATCATGCCCAACTTTTAAAATATTACTTTGTATGGTAGCAATATCTGTTTTACGTTCATCCATAATAACATTTAATTGATGTGTCTCTACGCTCCAAATAGCAAACTTTACGCCTTTCGATTTTAAAGCAGCCGTTTCAATTCGCTTTTTACACATACCGCAAATACCGTCTACTTCGAAAGAAATTTTAGCATTTTTTTTCTTTTTAACTTCTTGTGATTGTACTGAAAAGCCAATCACAAACAAACATATTACTACTATTATATTTTTCATTTTTATTGATTTTAATTATCTAAATCTTATGTTACTTAATTTTAAAACGCAATCCGGCATAAAATGCTCTACCAAAAATTGGAGAGTATATAATTGTGGTATCAAAATTTGAACCAAAAGGATCGTTACTTGCTAAAATAGGATTATCTTGTTTTACATTTGTTAAATTCTCTGCTCCCATATAAATTTCAAACTTACTAGAAAACACTTTTGTTATCTGTGAATTTAACAATTGATAAGCGTCTGAAAATTCTGCTAATTGATATTGTACAGGATTAGAACTTGTATTTGGCAATCTTTGTTTACCAATATTATTAAAAGTAACATCAAACTTCCATTGAGATTCGTTTTCATTTAACTCAGTTTCATAAGAAAGGTTTGCAAAAAATCTATTTTTAGGTTGCATTGGTTTCTGCAAATTACCACTTTTATAATCTGTTGTAATATCAAAATATTTATATGCAGTTCTTATATCTAAGTTTTTTGCCAAATTATAACTTAATTCAACCTGAAAACTATTCGCTATACTCTTCCCATTTAAATCATAAAAAGAAATTTTTTGTGGATTTTCCCAATCTACAATTACCTGATTCTGAAACTTTGTTTGATAAAAATCAAATGTTATATCTCCTTTTTTTTCAAATAAATTAAATTTCTGCATATAAGAAACACCGTAGTTCCATGCAATTTCTGGGTTTAACCCATAAATATTTCCGTTGTTCTCATCAATATTTATTTGTCTATTACTTGCAAATAATTGTTGATTTTCTGCAAAAATATTTGAACTTCTTTTACCTCTTCCTAGTGAAGCTCTAAAAACTCCTTTTTCCCAAGGAACGTATCGTAAGTGTAATCTTGGAGTAATAAAAACCCCTAACAAATTATGAGTATCTGCACGCAAACCTGCAGTAAAACTAAAGTTATCTAAATTGTCAAAAGCATATTCAAAAAATACACCTACCGATTTTTCATTTCTACTAAAATCTGTTGCATTTACAAGTTCATCAAATTTGTCATACGTATAATTTAATCCGGTTTTAAACTTATTTCTTGTATCTCCAATAATAGAATTAAAAATGATATTAGAATACACACTTTCATGTTTAATATCATAAACATTTAATCCGAAATAAGAATCTTGCTGATGATTACTATATGCCATTTGAAAACCAATACTTTGAAAAGGTAGTTCAGGAAAAACATACCCTAGTTTAGCTGAAGTTTCAAATCGTCTCGTATCAATTTCACTTCCCCAAGCATTTGTTGTTCCCTTATCAAAAGCCGGATTAAAATTAATTTCCCCTGTTTGTTTTTCATCATTTAAAAAACGAACATTTATAAAACTTACCCAACCTTTTTCGGCATCTGTAAACTGCCATCTGTTCATTACATTTATCTGATTTGCTAATGGAGCATCTAAAAAGTTATCATTGTTTTTATCAAACTTTTCACCTCTATAATTCCCATGCACATACAAACCTGTTTGCCATTTATCCGACACTTTTTGGTTAAAATGCGTATTTAATTCTAATCTACCATTTAAAGAAAAATAGGTATTTAAGAAGAATTTATTATCAGAAAACGGTTTTACTAATTCTGCATTTATTTGACCAGATATACTCTCAAATCCATTTACAACAGAACCTGCTCCTTTTGTAATTTGTATACTTTCCACCCAAGTACCTGGAGTAAATGTGAGTCCAAATACCTGACTCGCCCCTCTTACTGAAGGAATATTCTCTTCTGTAATTAACAGATACGGACTTGTTAGACCTAACATTTCTATTTGTTTCGTACCTGTTAAAGCGTCAGAAAAACTAACATCTATAGATGGGTTGGTTTCAAAACTCTCAGCTAGATTACAACATGCGGCTTTTAATAATTCATCAGAATTTACCGTAAAAACATTTGCTGTTGTTAAAAACGATTTTTGAATTGCCTTTCTTTTACTTCTTATTGTTACCTCTTCTAACTCATCTTCTTGAGTTAAAAAATGATGTATGGGTTTTAAATTTGAAATTGTAATTGTATCCGTTTTATAGCCCAAATAACTTATTACTAACTTACTATAAGACGGCTTATAATCAATTACAAACCAACCTTTACTATTTGTTATTGCACTTACATTTGTATTTAGCCAATGTACACTTGCTTCTTCGACTCCTAAATTATTTTTGGGATTATTCCTATCCATAATCATCCCTTTTAAAGTTGTTTGAGAAAAGAGAATAATTGGAATAAATAGTAGAATACTACTTATAATATATTTTTTCATTATTTGCTTTTGATTTTATTTAATAACAAGACTGTTTTACATCTAAATAGATGAAAGTTCTAGGTTAAAAAATAAGAATCAAATTAAGAAAGTCTGATATAAGACCTGGTAATCGAGCCGAATATTTGGTGGAGAAAAGTCTTTGTAAAAATTATTTTTAGATTTCGTTTCTAAAAATAACTTTTTGTAAGAAATAAAATAAGCTGTTAAAAACTGTTCGTTTTCGAAAGTTATACTCTCTATCTTGTTTGTTTGAAGTTCATCTTGTCCTTCAAATTTCTGAACCTCGTCTTTGCAACAGTTTTTCTTTTTTGTAAATGCAACGGTATCCATATTCATTGCACAACCTTCTGTTTCGCCTATAAAAGAAACATCAACTAAAAAATCGCCACAATAATGCTTATCTACCGTAAAAGAAAAGGTAGAAAACAGCACTAAAAATGCTAAAGCTATAGACGATATTTTTATAAAAAAGTGTTTCATTGTCTAATAGCAAATTTACAAAAAGTTATACTAACTTAATGTTAAAACAATTTCTTGTAAGTTTTTAACTAAAAAAACGAATAATATAGTCAAAAAGTAATTTTTAAATTATTTTTGCATTCAATTTTTGATACATTATGAATTTAGCAGCTTTACAACAAGAAATAGATACAATTTTAGTGTCTGCAGCAACCAAAGAAGAAAAATTACAAGGAATTTGTGATTTCTTAGAAGGTGAAATTTCTTATTATGATTGGGTCGGTTTTTATTTTAAAAACGGTGATAAAAACGAACTAAAACTAGCACAATATACTGGTGAGGAAACTGAGCATACTATTATCCCTTTTGGAAAAGGAATTTGCGGACAAGTTGCTGTAAGTAATGAAAACTTTATAGTACAAGATGTATCTGAGCAAGACAATTATATTTCTTGTGGTTGGAAAGTAAAATCTGAAATAGTAATACCAATTTTTCTAAATAAAGAAAATATAGGCCAAATAGATATCGATTCTCATACTGCAAATACATTTACAGAAAATGACACAAAATTATTAGAATATGTTTGTAAAAAAGTTTCTAGTATTCTATAATACCTTTTGTTAATTACTTCGCTTATTTGTTACTATCTTTCTATTGTAATTTACTCAATGTTTGCGTAGTTTTGCGTGCTTAACAACACAACAAAAAATGAGCACTTCAAAAACAATTAAATCTGCATTAATTTCTGTTTTTCATAAAGATGGTTTAGAACCAATTGTAAAAAAACTAGATGAATTAAATGTAACAATTTACTCTACAGGAGGAACAGAAAAATTCATTAAAGAACTAGGTATAAATGTAGTTCCTGTTGATGAAGTTACCTCTTACCCATCTATCTTAGGTGGTAGAGTTAAAACTTTACACCCAAAAGTTTTTGGTGGTATTTTAAACAGACAAGACAACGAAAGTGATGTTGCTGAATTAGCAGAATACAACATTCCACAAATAGATTTAGTAATTGTAGATTTATATCCGTTTGAAAAAACAGTTGCTTCTGGTGCACCCGAGCAAGACATCGTTGAGAAAATTGATATTGGAGGTATTTCTTTAATAAGAGCATCAGCAAAAAACTTTAAAGACACCTTTACTGTTTCTTCTATGGATCAGTACGAAGAGTTTTTATCTATTCTTTCGGTAAATAATGGAGAAACATCTATAGGACAAAGAAAGAAATTTGCTGCAAAGTCTTTTAATATATCTTCTCATTACGATACTGCAATCTTTAATTACTTTAATGAAGACGAAGTAGTATACAAAGCAAGTGAACAAGCTTCTAAAACATTACGTTATGGAGAAAACCCTCATCAAAAAGGATATTTCTTTGGTGATTTAGATGCAATGTTTAACAAATTACACGGTAAAGAATTAAGCTATAATAACTTATTAGACGTAGATGCTGCTGTAAACTTAATGAATGAATTTAAAGGAGAAGACCCAACATTTGCTGTTTTAAAACACAATAATGCTTGTGGCTTTGCACAAAGAAGTACAATTAAACAAGCGTATGTAGATGCTTTAGCAGGAGATCCTGTTTCTGCTTTTGGAGGAGTTTTAATTGCTAATAAAGAAATTGATTTAGAAACTGCAGAAGAAATTCATAAACTATTTTGTGAAGTAGTAATTGCTCCTAGTTATTCCAATGAAGCATTAACTACTTTAAAAGGGAAGAAAAACAGGGTAATTTTAATTCAAAAAACTACTGAACTTCCAGTTCAAAACGTAAGAACTGCCTTAAACGGTTTATTAGTTCAAGATAAAGATTCTATTACTGATAAATTAGAAGATTTATCTTACGCTACAGATACTAAACCTTCAGAAAGTGAGTTAAAAGATTTATTATTTGCATCAAAAATTTGTAAGCACACAAAATCGAATACCATTGTTTTTACTAAAGACAATCAGTTATTAGCAAGTGGAACTGGTCAAACAAGTAGAGTTGATGCATTAAAGCAAGCTATCGAAAAAGCAAATAATTTTGGCTTTGATCTAAATGGAGCTGTTATGGCAAGTGATGCATTTTTTCCATTTCCTGATTGTGTAGAAATAGCTGATAATGCTGGTATAAAAAGTGTTATTCAACCAGGAGGTTCTATAAAAGATCAATTAAGCATAGATTATTGTAATGCCAACAATATTTCTATGGTTATGACAGGAACAAGACATTTTAAACATTAGTACTTTTAACATAAAAAACAGATTTAATTTACTAAATTTGTAAGGATACATTAAGAACAAAACAAGAAAAATATTTTATGGGTTTTTTCGATTTTATGACTGAAGATATTGCAATCGATTTAGGGACTGCAAATACATTAATAATTCACAACGGAAAAGTGGTTATTGATGCCCCCTCTATTGTTGCTAGAAATAGAATTAGTGGTAAAATTATTGCAATTGGTGAAGAAGCTAATTTAATGCAAGGAAAAACCCATGAAAATATTAAAACAATTCGTCCGTTAAAAGACGGTGTTATAGCCGATTTTCAGGCATCAGAAGAAATGATTAAGGAATTTGTTAAACAAATTCCTTCAATTAAAAAGAAATTATTTCCACCAGCATTAAGAATGGTAATTTGTATTCCTTCCGGAATTACAGAAGTTGAAAAACGAGCTGTAAGAGATTCTGCAAAACACATGAACGCCAAAGAAATTTATCTAATTTACGAACCAATGGCAGCTGCAATTGGTGTTGGTATTGATATTATGGAGCCAAAAGGAAACATGATTATTGATATAGGTGGTGGTACAACTGAAATTGCTGTAATTGCATTAGGTGGTATTGTTTGTGATCAATCTGTAAAAGTTGCAGGAGATTTATTTACAAGTGATATTATGTATTACATGCGTACACAACATAATTTACATGTTGGAGAAACTACGGCAGAAAGAATTAAAATTACAATTGGTGCGGCAACAGAAGATTTAGATACTCCACCAGACGAAATGTTAGTTCAAGGTAGAGACTTATTAAGCGGTAAGCCAAAACAAGTTCAAGTTTCATTTAGAGAAATTGCAAAAGCATTAGACAAGTCTATTTTAAGAATTGAAGACGCGGTAATGGAAACTCTTTCTAAAACACCACCAGAATTAGCAGCAGATATTTATAATACAGGAATTTATTTAGCAGGTGGTGGTTCTATGTTAAGAGGACTAGACAAGCGTTTATCTCGTAAAACAGATTTACCTGTTTATGTTACAGAAGACCCTTTAAGAGCTGTTGTTCGTGGAACAGGTATTGCTTTAAAAGAACTAAACAAGTATAAGAATGTATTAATGAATTAGCATTTTTAAGTTTTAACAATGCAACAACTCATCTACTTTTTTCAGAAGTTTAAATATTTTCTGTTTTTTTTATTGTTACAACTTATAGCACTTGTATTAACGTTTAACAACCTTAATTTTCATAAAAGTAAATTTGTAAATTCAGCAAATTCTATAACGGGTGGCTTGTATTCTAAAGCATCCAATGTATCTGAATATTGGAATTTAAAATCTGAAAACAAACTTTTATCCGACGAAAATAATCGCTTAAAAAATCTTTTAGAAAAAAATATTTCTGTAAGTTTTGACAAAGATTCTACTGTGGTCGATTCTTTAATTTACAAGCAAAGGTATACATATACAAGTGCAAAAATTATAAACAATAACTACACCAAGCAATTTAATTTCTTAACAATTAACAAAGGAAAAAAACAAGGAGTTGGCAAAGAGATGGCTATTATTAATAGCAAAGGAATTATTGGTTTTACAGATAACACTTCTAATAACTATGCTAGAGTACAATCTATTTTAAATAAAAATAGTACAATAAACGCACGGTTAAAACACAGCAATTATTTTGGAACTTTAGGTTGGGATGGAAATCATTACAATACCGTTCAACTTTCAGACATTCCAAGACAAGCTCCTTTAAAAATTGGAGACACTATTGAAACTGGAGGAAAATCAACTATTTTTCCTGAAGGAATTTTAATTGGAACCATATCAAAAATAAATAAAGGTAATTCTGCAGATAACAAAGTAGATGTTACACTTTTTAATGACATGAGTAATTTAGGTTATATATATATAATCAAAAACCTTAATAAAGAAGAAATTAAATTATTAGAGACTCAAAATGAATAAACCACTAAACATGGTCGTATTATTTATATCCCTGCTTTTTTTGCAGGTTTTTGTGTTAAATAATATTTTATTTTTAGGGTATATAAACCCATATATCTACATTGCTTTTGTATTTATATATCCCTTAAAAGAAAAAAGAATACCCTTTCTTTTTTTTAGTTTTTTACTAGGCTTGTTTGTTGATTTCTTTTCTGACTCTGGAGGAATTCATGCATTCTCTATTTTATCCATAGCGTATTTAAGATTATTTTTTGTTAGAGTTTATTTTAGAAAAGTAACAGCAGATTATGCTTTCTTTAAACTAAAATCAGAATCTTTTGGTAAAATATTTAACTACGTGGTAACTTTAACAGTAATTCATCACCTTATCTACTTTTCTTTTGCTAATTTTAGTTTTCATAATTTATCTAACGTAATTTTAAACACACTTTTTTCAAGTATCTTTACGTTAACATTATACTTTTTAGGAACCTACATATTTACCAAAAGCAAATAATGCAAAGAAGCTTTTTACTTTACTTTTTAATAACCCTAGTTGGGGTTGTTTTTATTGGACGCTTATTTCAACTTCAAATTATAAAAGGTGAAACCTACGATCCAATTCATAATGCTGCTGTAAAGATTGAATACGATTACCCAGAACGCGGTTATGTATATGATAGAAACGGAAAACTTTTAGTTGCTAACCAATTGTCTTATGATGTAATGGTCCAGCCGGATCAAGTTAAACCACTAGATACTTTAGAGTTTTGTAATCTTCTAAAAATTGATAAAAAATACTTCTTAAAAGAATTTAAGAGAGCAGAAAGATATGCTTCTTATTTACCTTCTGTTTTTCTAAAACAATTAGCAAAAGAAGATTTCGCTTTTCTTCAAGAAAAAATGCATAAATACACGGGGTTTTATATTCAAAAAAGAATCATTAGAGATTACCCAATAAAAGCTGCAGCAAATGTTTTAGGTTATATTGGTGAAGTAAATGAAGAAAAAGCTAAAAAAAGTGATTATTATCAATCTGGAGAACTAGAAGGTAAAGAAGGAGTAGAAAGACAGTATGAAGATATTTTAAGAGGACGGAAAGGAAAAAAATATTTACATAGAAACAGATTTAACAAAGTTACAGGTTCATATAAAAATGGTATAAATGATACTTTACCAGAAAACGGAAAAGACTTAACCTTAACTTTAGACATAGACTTACAGCTATATGCTCAACAATTAATGAAAGGCAAACGAGGTGGAATTGTAGCTATCGAACCATCGACTGGTGAAATTTTAGCCCTTGTAACTGCACCTTCTTATGACCCAAATATGTTAGTGGGTAGAAAACGTTCTAAGAATTCTATTATTTTAATGGATAAAAACAATCCAGAAAAACCAACTTACGATAGAGGTTTAATGGGTGCATATCCTCCTGGTTCTCCTTTTAAAATGATGAATGCCCTTATTGGGTTACAAGAAGGGGTAATTTCTGAACAGTCTTATTTTAGATGTTTTGGAGGTTATAGATATGGTAATAGAGCCAATGAATTTATGAAATGCCATTGTGATATTTACAATTCTCCTATAAGATTAAAAACAGCAATTGCTAGATCTTGTAACAGCTACTTTTCTGGGACATATAAAAAAATTGTTGAAAAAAACAACAAGCCATCAGAAGGTTTAGATAATTGGAATAGACACGTGACTAGTTTTGGATTAGGCAATTATTTAGGATATGATTTACCTGCAGGTCAAAAAGGTTTTATTCCTAACGGTAAATACTACGATGATAGAAATAAGTATACCTGGAACGCATCTACCAATATATCAAATGCTATTGGTCAAGGAGAAGTTTTAACAACCCCTATTCAATTAGCAAATTTTACAGCAGCAATAGCAAATAGAGGGTATTTTTACACTCCGCATATTGTAAAAAAAATAGATTCAAAAACAATTGACACCCCAAATTTTACAGTAAAAAAACAAACCACGATTAACAAAGAATATTTTGCTCCAGTAATTGAAGCAATGCACGAAGTTTTTAAGACAGGTACTGGAAAATATAGCCAAGTAAAGGGTATTGAAATTTGCGGAAAAACGGGTACAGCTGAAAACTCAATAAAAATGGTTGATGGCGTTAAAATTCAAGCAGCAGATCATTCTATTTTAGTTGCTTTTGCCCCAAAAGATAATCCTAAAATTGCACTAGCCGTTTTTGTAGAAAACGGAGGGTATGGTTCTACAATTGCTGCCCCAATTACTAGTTTATTAATTGAAAAATATATAAATAGAACAGTTTCTAAGAGAAACAAATACAGAGAACAGGCTATGCTAAATATGAGTTTACAAGAAGTTTACGATTTACAAATACCAAAATCAAAGAAAATTGCGTCAGGAACGAAATAATATTTTTGCAGGTATCGATTGGATATTAGTTTTCCTATACATTACTTTAGTTGGCTTTGGATGGTTGAATATATTTGCAGCATCTAAAACTGAAGACAACCATCAAATTTTAGATTTTTCTACTAAATACGGAAAACAAATTCTTTGGATTGGTTTTAGCTTCCCATTAATTATTGTTATTCTTTTTTTTAATTCAAAATTTTATGAAAAATTTGCCAGTATTTTATACATCATCTCTATCCTATCGTTAATCTTATTATTTCCTTTAGGAAAAGAAATAAATGGTGCAAAATCTTGGTTTAATTTTGGCGCAATGAGTTTGCAGCCTTCAGAGTTTGTTAAAGCCTTTACAACTTTAGCAGTTGCAAAATTACTAAGTGATAGGCAATACAATTTTAAGTTAGTTAAAAACCAAATTAAAGCATTTATCATTGTTTTTTTTCCTGCATTTTTAATCACTTTACAACCAGACGCAGGTTCTGCACTTATTTACTTATCCTTCTTTTTTGTATTAAACAGAGAAGGCTTAACTCTTAATTATATTTTATTAGGAGCTACTATAATAACATTATTTATCCTAACTATCTTTTTCGGCGCAAGTAATATGATTATTTCGCTTTTTATCATAATTTCTATAGCTTCAACCTATCTTATATACAAAGGTGGAAAACGTTTTTTTAGATTTAATTGGCACAAAGTATTAGGCATTTATGTTATTGTGGGTCTCTTTATTTTCGGAACAGGATTTACTTATAAAAACGTTTTTAAACAACATCACAGAGATCGTTTCGAAGTTCTTTTAGGCTTAAAAATTGATAATAAGAATATTGGTTATAATTCCCATCAATCTGAATTAACAATTAGTTCTGGTGGATTTTGGGGAAAAGGATATTTAAAAGGTAATATTACTCAAGGAGATTTTGTACCAGAACAGCATACTGATTATATTTTTAGTACAGTTGGTGAAGAATGGGGCTTTTTAGGCACAAGTTTAGTGGTTATTTTATTTATGTTGATGATGTATAGAATAATTTATTTAGCAGAAACTCACTCTAATAAATTTGGTAGAATCTATGGTTATGGATTAGCTTCTATCCTATTCTTTCATGTTATTGTAAATATTGGGATGGTGATAGGTTTATTACCTACTGTTGGAATTCCTTTACCATTTTTTAGCTATGGAGGTTCATCCCTATGGGGCTTTACAATCTTACTATTTATCTTTATTAGATTAGACGCACACAAAAATTACGATTGGTAGAATACAATTACTATTCTTTTACTAATACTGGTTTTCAAAATATAGACTTCTAGCCTTATACTCAATGATTCTTTTAAACCTTAAAGAAGTTTCTATACACGCAAGCTATTACAATCTTAAAATCTAAATAGCTACCCATAAGCTAACCTAACCCATAACATTAACAAAATCCACCTTAAATATTAACTATAAAAAGAAAACAATTATTTTAACTGAGTTTAATCCAATAAAAAAACTTAAGTATTTATAATAATTGCTAAAGTTTTAAGCAACAAAAAACTCTGAATTTTCATTCAGAGTTTTAGTAAATTTTAAGAGTTTAAAATCTTACAATGCAGCAACGTGCTTTGTTAATTTAGATTTTAAATTAGCAGCTTTGTTTTTATGAATAATATTATTCTTTGCTAATTTATCTAGCATAGAAATAACATTTCCTAATTTACCTTCAGCTTCTTTCTTGTCTTCAGCAGAACGTAAATCTCTAACAGCATTACGAGTAGTTTTATGCTGATATTTATTACGTAACCTTTTTGCTTCGTTACTTCTAATTCTTTTTAATGCTGACTTATGATTTGCCATAATTCTTAATTTATTAGTTTTTGTATTAAAACTTTGTAGTCCGTACGGGAATCGAACCCGTGTTACATGGATGAAAACCATGCGTCCTAACCCCTAGACGAACGGACCATAACAACTAAAACAATGTATTAAACTATGTCTCAATTGCGGGTGCAAATATACACCCTTTTTTTACTTCTGCAATTAATTTTTAAAAAAAAATCATTTTTTTTTTAAATTAATACGCTTTTGCAAAAAGCACCCTTCTAATTGATGGCTTTCCTGTTAAAACACAAGTACCAGTTTCTTCCTTAACATCATTAGGAATACATCTTATAGTAGCTTTAGTAAGTTCTTTAATCTTATCTTCTGTCTCTTCTGTTCCGTCCCAATGTGCAGAAACAAAACCACCTTTATTTTTTATAACATCTTTAAATTCTTCAAAAGTTGTAACCTCTGTGGTATGTTCTTTTCTATAATTGATAGCTTTTGCATACAAATTGTCTTGAATTTCTTCTAAAAGATTTTCAATAAAAGCTGTAGCATCTTCTTGAGCTACCGTTTGTTTTTCTAGAGTATCTCTTCTAGCAATCTCCAAAGTACCACTTTCTAAATCACGGTTACCAATAGCAACTCTTACAGGAACACCTTTTAACTCGTATTCAGCAAATTTTGCACCTGGTCTAAAAGTATCTCTAGTATCAAACTTAACAGAAATTCCTTTTTTACGTAATTCTTTTACAATTACGTTCATTTTATTAGAAATAGCTTCCAATTGTTCTTCTCCTTTATAAATAGGTACAATAACAACTTGAATTGGGGCTAACTTAGGTGGCAAAACCAATCCAAAATCATCTGAATGAGTCATAATTAAACCACCAATTAAACGAGTAGAAACTCCCCAAGAAGTAGCCCAAACATATTCTTTTTTCCCTTCTTTAGAAGTAAACTTAACATCAAAAGCTTTTGCAAAATTTTGTCCTAAGAAATGACTAGTTCCTGCTTGTAAAGCTTTACCGTCTTGCATTAAAGCTTCAATTGTATACGTATCTTCTGCACCCGCAAAACGCTCGCTATCAGACTTTACACCTTTTACAACTGGCATAGCCATAAAATTTTCTGCAAACTCTGCATATACATCTTGCATTTGTTTTGCTTCTGAAACAGCTTCAGTTTTAGTTGCATGCGCTGTATGCCCTTCTTGCCATAAAAACTCTGCAGTTCTTAAAAATAAACGAGTACGCATTTCCCAACGGACAACATTTGCCCACTGATTAATTAATAAAGGTAAATCTCTATAAGATTGAATCCACCCTTTATAAGTATTCCAAATAATTGCCTCAGATGTTGGTCTAACAACTAACTCTTCTTCTAATTTCGCTTCAGGATCAACTCTTAACTTACCTGGCTTATCAGGGTCATTTTGTAATCTATAATGTGTTACTACTGCACATTCTTTAGCAAAACCTTCTGCATTTTTTTCTTCTGCTTCAAACAAACTTTTAGGAACAAAAAGCGGAAAATATGCATTTTCATGCCCCGTTTCTTTAAACATCCTATCTAATTCTGCTTGCATTTTCTCCCAAATAGCATAACCATATGGTTTTATTACCATACAACCTCTTACTGCAGAGTTTTCTGCTAAATCAGCTTTTACAACTAATTCGTTATACCATTTAGAGTAATCATCTCCTCTTTTTGTTAACTTCTTGCTCATATTCTTTACTTTGGCACAAATATTGTTATATTTAAAGTGAAATTTTTGTTAAAAAAACGTTCAACATTTCACAAAAACGTTACAAAACTACTATAATTTAGTGTTTTTAAGGCAAAATTTCATCATTAATAAAGTATTCTTTAAAACATATCATTATGAGACATCACTATAAAAAATTAAACTTAAGTAAACTTATCTTATTTATTACTGCAAATTTACTGTTGGTTTCTTGTGGAGCATATCAAAATGTTTCTAACGATGATGGTATTTATGATGATGAAACAAAAACAGAAGAAAACAAAAAAGTTATTGTTGTAAATGAAAAGGAATATAAAGAGTATGAAGAAAACTACTTTTTAAAAGAACTTAAAAGACTACAATCTATTAATGATTCTGATATTTTTACTGATGTAGAAACTTTTGAATATGATTCTGAAGACGAATACTCTGATGAAGATTATGATTATGAAACGCCTGATTATAATTCAAATCAACCTTGGGGTTATGAAGATAACGACATTGTTGTAAACATAAATTATAATAGAAATCCATATTGGGGTCACAACAATTGGGCTTTTTATGATTCTTGGGGATATAATGATTGGAGATTCGGAAATTACAACAACTACTGGGGATACAATCCTTATTGGCATCCATACCATTCTGGGTACGCTTGGAATTTTGGATATAACTACCCATATTATGGATCATATTACTATAATAATAATCGTTGGAATAATTATAGGTATAATAGAAATTATACCTACGGTAGAAGACTAGCTTACAATAATTCTTATGGTAGAAGTACAAATGTAAACTCTAGATACAGTAGAAGATCAAGATCTGACTCATACTCAAGAACAAATAACACTAGAAATAGTAGAAGATACAGAACAGGCGATATAAAATCTACAAGAAATTCGAGAACAACAAGAAGCACAAGAGACACTAAAAATAATAGAGTATATAGAAATACAAGATCTACTAGAAATACTAGAAGTACCGGAGGTGTAAAAACAAGTAGAAATACAAACCCAACAAGAAACACGAAAACAAGAAGTACTACTCGTTCTACCTCAAGAAACAATTACGAACCAAAACGTAGCAACACTTCTTATCAAAGAAGATCATCTTCTAATACATCTAGAAACAGTAGTTCGAGTAGATCATCTTCTAGAAGTAGTAGAAGCTCTTCATCTTCTCGCTCTTCATCTTCAAGCAGAAAAAGAGGAAACTAAAAAGAATTCATAAGAAAAATCTAATAAAATGAAAAAAATTCTAACAATAGCGGCTTTGTTCGCAGCAATACTTACGTCTAATTCACAAGCATTAGGCTACCAAGATTTAGGTCTTTTATTTTCTCAGGATGACAATAATGGTTCTGCAAGATTTACCGCAATGAGCGGAGCTTTTGGGGCTTTAGGAGGAGATGTTTCATCAATAAACATAAACCCAGCTGGACTTTCTGTTTTTAAAAACAGCGTATTTGTTGGCACATTTAACTCTAGAAACACAGATATTACTTCTAATTATTACGGGAATTCTAGAACAACACAAGACCAATTTATAAACTTATCTCATGCTGGTGCCGTTTTAGTATTCGACAGTGCACATAGTAAAGAATGGAGTAAATTTGCAATTGGTTTTAATTACCGAATTACAAAAGATTTTAACGAAAACTTTACTGCAGAAGGAAATAGTGGTATTGCTACTTTTACAGAATATCCTCTAGATAATAATACACCTACAATTGTTTATGACACTGCAGACGGGCAACGTTTTACAAATACAAACTCTGGTGAAATAAGTGAATTAAACATTGGTTTTTCTTCTGTTCACCTAAACAAATTGCACATAGGATTAGGTTTAAACTTTTATGATTTAAATTTTAGTCAACAATCTTCATTAACAGAATTTAATAGCGACTCTAATGGCAATGAACTAGACGCAAACTTGTATCAAGAAAATTTTACAACTGGAACTGGTTTTTCTTTAAATGCTGGTTTCATTTACAAAGCACATCCAAACTTTAGATTTGGTTTAGCATATCAAACACCAACCTGGTTTACGGAAATTATAGAAGATACTAATATTCTTAATAATGATGGTTTTTATGGAGACACAGAAATTATAGTTAGCAATGATAATTTAATTTATGACAACACTTCTGGTGGGTATTTTCCTTCTCAACAATTAATATACAGACTTAAAACACCAAGTAAATTAACAGCAAGTGCTGCTTTTATTTTTGGTAAAAACGGATTACTAAGTTTAGATTACACAAATAAAAGTTATAGTAACACTAAACTTTCTGGAGCAGATTTTTCCATTGAAAATGAATCTTTTCAAAATAATTTTAAAAACACTAACAACTTTAATGTAGGTACAGAATGGCGTTTTGATAGACTAAGCGTAAGAGGTGGTTACAAATATGAAGAAAGCCCTTATAATAACGCAATAGATTCTAATGATTTAGAAGGTTATTCTTTGGGAGCTGGTTATAATTTTGGTAACTTTAAATTAGATTTCTCTTACAGTGATAATAATAAAACCTCTGCTTATAATATGTATCCTGGTTTTAATGTAAACACAACAAATTTAGCATTAGACAACCGTGTTTTTACAGCCTCGGTTACTTTAGGTTTATAAAACCTAAAAAAAATAGATTAAAGACCTTGTATTTATAAAACATACAAGGTCTTTTTTATTGCAAGTCAGTTTTTTGCCGTAATTTTGCAACTTATTTTAATGATTATGCAAGAGACTAAAATTACCATACAGGAAACCACTAACGATACCATATTAAAATTTAATAGTACCAAAATTCTAATTAATGGGGGTAGTTATGAATTTTCTAATATAGACGAAGCTAAAAACTCACCTTTAGCACAACAATTATTCTATTTACCATTTGTAAAAAAAATATTTATAACTGCTAATTTTATAGCAATTCAGCGTTTTGATATTGTAGAATGGTTAGATGTACAAGAAGAAGTTGCAGAACAAATTGAAGCTTATATAAGCGATGGAAATATTGTTGTAAACGAACAAAGATCATCAACAAAAAAAGAAGCAATTGAAGTTTACGCAGAAGTTACACCAAACCCTTCTGTAATGAAATTTGGAACTAATAAAGCTTTAACACAAACTGATGTTGAATATAAAAACATAGACGAAGCTAGCAAATCATCACCATTAGCACTTGCTATTTTTAATTTCCCTTTTGTAAAGGAAGTTTTTATTTCTGATAATTACATTTCGGTTACTAAATATGATATGGTTGAGTGGAAAGAAGTTTTTACAGAAGTAAGAACCTTTATTCGCGAGTATTTGGTAGAAGGAAAAACTATAATTAAAGAAATACCAACTCAAAAAGAGAACTCTACAAGCAAAAATGCAACACCAGTTGTTGCTTTAGAAGGTATTTCTGCACAAATTTCTGATATTTTAGATGAATATATAAAACCTGCTGTAGCCGGTGATGGGGGTAATATTGCTTTTCGTTCTTATGACGAAAAAAACAAAATTGTAAGTGTAGTTTTACAAGGAGCTTGTAGCGGATGCCCTTCTTCTACTGCAACTTTAAAAAACGGAATTGAAACGTTATTAAAAGACATGTTACCAGATCAAATTAACGAGGTTATAGCAATTAACGGATAAAAATATGTCAGCAGAAAAAATAAATCCATATAAAGATTCTGAATTAGGAAAAAAGGAACAAGTTGCACAAATGTTCGACAATATTTCTGAAAACTACGATGGCTTAAATAGAGTTATTTCTTTAGGAATTGATGTAAAATGGCGAAAAAAAGTTGTTGAAATTGTTGGCAAAAACAATCCGAAGCAAATTTTAGATATTGCTACAGGAACAGGAGATTTAGCAATTATGATGGCTTCTTTACAACCAGATAGAATTGTTGGTTTAGATATTTCTGCAGGAATGCTAGAAGTTGGTAAACAAAAAATTGAAAAAGCTAATTTAGCAAGCAAAATAGAAATGGTTGTTGGAGACTCTGAAGAAATGCCTTTTGAAAACAATACTTTTGACGCCATTACGGTATCGTTTGGTGTTCGAAACTTTGCTCATTTAAACAAAGGAATTACAGAAATTGCTAGAGTTTTAAAGCCTACAGGAGTTTTAGTTATATTAGAAACTTCTAATCCAACTAAATTTCCTTTTAAACAAGGTTATAAGTTTTACACTAACTTTATATTACCAATAATTGGCAAGTTATTTTCTAAAGATAAAGTTGCTTACTCATATTTATCTGAATCTGCTAATTCTTTTCCTTTTGGTGAAGCTTTCAACAATATTTTACAAAAAAATGGGTTTACACATACAAAAGATACTCCTGTAACTTTTGGAGTGGCTACAATTTATACTGCAAGTAAATAAAGATGAATAAAAAAGTACTACTTTTTGGTTTTTTTCTAATGATTACAAACATGTTCTATGCACAGACAGAACGTGTAGAAAACCTACCAACTTTTGATGAAAAGAAATTACGTTATGGTTTTTACTTAGGTTTAAATCAAAATGACTTTAAATTAAATTTAAAAAATAGTACCGTTGCAAATGCAGATATAACAGTTTCGCCAACCTCTGGATTTAATGTTGGGTTAATTGCAGATTTTAGACTACATAAAAATCTAAATATACATTTAGAACCAGGTTTGGTTAGTAATTCTAAAAATATTTATTTTAGACATTTAGACACAAAACAAGACAGTGTTAGAGAAATAGGCTCTACATATTTACACATACCTTTGCTTCTAAAATTTAGTACAGATAGGTATAAGAATATTAGACCTTATTTATTAGGTGGTATTTCTTATGATTATAATTTTTCTAGTAATGAAGCTAATCAAGACGATAATTCTGCTGGACAATTTAGAATGAAAACCCACAATTTTATGTATGAAGTTGGTATTGGGGTAGATATCTATTTATACTTCTTTAAATTCTCTCCTTCTATTCGTGGTGTATTTGCCATTAATAATGAAATTAAATACGATGATGACCCCGACAGTAAATGGACTGCTCCCGTAAATTATATGGGAACTCGTGGTGTTTTCTTAAACTTCTCTTTCCAATAAATATTGAAAAAAACTATAGACCACGTTTAAATTCACTTAACAAAATAGCAGTTGCAGTTGCAACATTTAAGCTTTCTGTTTCTTTTGTATTACCAAATCTTGGAATAGAAATTTTATTTTTTATCAGGCTTTTAATTGTTTCAGAAACTCCATTTGCCTCATTACCCATAATTAGAATTCCTTCATTTGGCAATTTAGTTTTGTAAACATTTTCGCCATCCATATCTGCTATATAAGTTGGCAATTCAGTTTCCTTTAAATAAGGTTCTAAATCTATATATTTAATAGAAACTCTCTTTAAAGAACCCATACTTGCTTGTACAACTTTTTGATTATAACAATCTACAGTATCTTTAGAACATATTAACTGAGAAACACCAAACCAATCGCATAAACGAATTATTGTTCCTAAATTACCAGGATCATTTACACAATCTAATACAACTGTTAACCCTGTTTTATTAAGTGGTTTTTCATCTGATATTTTAAACAAACCTAAAACTTTATTAGGTGTTTTTAAACTACTTATTTTTTGCAAATCCTTATCAGAAATTCTACAAATTTTATCAGAAGAAATCGCTACATTAAAATCATCAGTAGCAAACAATGTATCTATTTCAAAAGAAGAATTTAGTAATTCGTTTACCACTTTAATGCCTTCGGCAATAAATAAATTATGTTTTTGTCTATACTTTTTTTGAGATAAACTTGTTATAACTTTAAGTTGATTTTTTGAGATGCTCATTTATTGGGTGTAAATAAAAATAAACCGTTGAAAAATAGTATTTTTGATTTTCTTTGCATTGCTAAAATAATGAAAAAACTTTCGTTTTATTTTTTATTGATTATCCTCTTCGTTTCATGTAATTCTACAAAACATGTTACTGATGAAGAACACATGCTTACACATAACTATTTTTTAATAGATAGTGTAAAAACAAATGCAAATGAATTGCAAAAATACGTTTTACAAAAACCAAATGCACGTTTTTTAGGATTACCTTTAGGTTTGTATTTTCATAACATAGGAAATCATAACAAACCAAAAACACCTTCTAATTGGGCAAACGAGAATCCACGTTCTTATAACTTTGTAAAAAACATATTTTCCGAAAAACAAAGTATTGCTTATGCTAGTTCTTTTATTAATTTAAACAACTGGTTTTTAAGCTACAAAGCTCCAGAAATACTTAATGATGTAAAAGTAAAAAGAACTGCAAATAATTTATGGGCGTATTATAAAACCCAAGGTTATTTTAAATCTTCTGTAACAACAACAACTTATAAAGATTCTACAAATAAAAAAGCATCAGTTACCTATTATATAAAAAAAGGAAAACCTACTATTTTAGATACTATAAACATAAAAATTGCATCTACTGTTTTAGATTCAATTTATAAAGAATCTGGTTTAGGAAGCCTGTTAAAAAAAGGAAATCAATATAAAGATCAAACCTTTAGAAACGAAGCACACAATATTGTAAAATTATATAGAAATACAGGTATTTATAATTTTTCTGAGTCTGCTATTGGTTTTTATGTAGATTCTACCAGAACAGACTATAAAACAAATGTAGATTTTTTAATATCATCTAATAGGTTGATAGAAAAGGATGGACGTTATGTAGAAAAACCTTTTAAAATTCATAAAATAAAAGAAGTTAATGTTATTACAGATTACTCTTTTAATAAAAGAGATGCAAAAATTAAAGACTCTGTATCTTATCAAGGAATTAATTTTTTAGCCTATAAAAAAGTAAAATACAACCCAAAATATTTAGCGCAATCAATTTTTTTAAAACCAAACGAAATTTATAAAGACACCTTAAATAATTTAACTCGTTCGCATTTAAAATCACTAAAAAACTTTAAGTCTACCAATATTAGATTCTCAACGATTCCTGGTACAGATGATGAGCTAAAAATGGATTTATTTTTAGCTCCATTAGAAAAATACACTTTAGGATTAGAAACAGAATTAACGCATTCTAATATTAGAAACCTTGGAGTTTCTGGTAAATTCTCTATAACAAACAGAAATACTTTTAAAGGTGCAGAATTATTAAAAATGTCTCTACTAGGTTCTTGGTTTAACTCTAACAATGGTCCTGGTTGGGAAATTGGTGCAGATATGTCTATAGAGATACCAAGACTTGTAGCTCCTTTTGGACTCAGTAAATTTGTTCCTAAAGAAATGTCTCCAAGAACTTTATTTTCTGTTGGTTCTAGTTTTCAAAAAAACATAGGATTAGACAGACAAACTTTTACAGTGCTAACAGATTATAAATGGCAGTTTAACCCAAAAAAAACAATTCAGCTAGAAATTTTTAACACCCAATATGTAAAAAATTTAAATATTAATAGTTTTTTTAATGTTTACAGTTCTGAGTACAATAATCTAAATGAAGTAGCAGAAGTATACTATAACGATCCTAATAAAGTTTTAGATTTACCAAGTGAAGCTGTTTCATTTATGAATACAGTTGCAACTGACAATGGTTTTAAAGCATCAAACTCAGATGAATACAATACTGCAACAAATATCTTAAATAGGTATAATATTATTACATCAGATTTTTTGATTCCTGTAATTGCATATTCTTTTACTTATAACAATCAAGCTGATTTTAAAGACAATAACTTCTCTTTTTTTAAAGTTAGAGTTGCTAATTCTGGTAATGTTTTAGGTTTATTATCAAAAGACATTAACACAAATAATAAAAAAACATTTTTAAAAATACCTTTAGCACAATATTTTAAAACAGATTTAGAGTACAAAAAGTTTTGGAATATTGGTACAAGTAATTCTGTTTTAGGATTTAGATCCTCATTAGGCGCAATTATTACGTATGATAACTCAGACATACCCTTTACAAAAAGTTACTTTGCTGGTGGTTCTAACGATATTAGAGCGTGGCAAACCTACGAACTAGGTCCTGGAAAAACAAACACAGGTTTAGAATACAATGTAGGTAGTTTAAAATTTTTAACAAGTTTAGAGTATAGGTTTGATGTTATAAGTAAATTAAAAGGAGCTTTATTTCTTGATGCTGGTAATATTTGGGATATTACAGGATCTAGCTTTGTAAATGAAGATGCTAAATTTAATAATTTATCCTCATTAAAAAACATTGCCGTTGGCTCTGGTTTTGGTGCTCGATTAGATTTTAACTTTTTAATTTTACGTTTAGACGTTGGTTTTAAAACCTATGAACCTTACTTAACCAATAGTAAGTGGTTTAAAAATTATAATTTTTCGAATGCAGTTTATAATGTAGGAATTAACTACCCTTTTTAGTAAAAATCACCTTAAAACTCTATAACGTTTTCGTTATTTTATCAAAATTCAATATTCTTAAACTACTATTTTTTAGTACTTTTGAAAAGTAAACATCAATAAAAAAAAATATAATGAGTCATAATATTAAACCTGGAGTAGCTACAGGAAAAGAAGTTCAAGAAATTTTTAAATTAGCAAAAGAAAAAGGATTTGCTTTACCAGCTGTTAATGTTGTTGGTTCAAATACTATAAATGGTGTTTTAGAAACTGCAAGAGACTTAAACGCACCTGTTATCATTCAATTTTCAAATGGTGGAGCTCAGTTTCAGGCAGGAAAAGGTTTATCTAACGAGAATCAGAAATCTGCTATTGCAGGTGGTATTGCAGGAGCAAAACATATACATGAATTAGCAGTTGCTTATGGAGTACCTGTTATTTTACATACAGATCACTGTGCAAAAAAATTATTACCTTGGATTGATGGATTATTAGATGCTTCAGAAAAACACTTCGAAGAAACTGGTAAACCTTTGTATAGTTCTCATATGATAGATTTATCTGAAGAACCAATTGAAGAAAATATAGAAATTTGTAAAACTTACCTTGCTAGAATGAGCAAAATGGGTATGACTTTAGAAATTGAATTAGGTATTACTGGTGGTGAAGAAGATGGTGTAGATAATTCTGATGTTGATGTATCTAAACTATATACTCAACCAGAAGAAGTTGCTTATGCATATGAAGAGTTAATGAAAGTTTCTCCTCAATTTACAATTGCAGCAGCATTTGGTAATGTACACGGTGTTTATAAACCAGGAAACGTAAAATTAACTCCAAAAATTTTAAAGAACTCTCAAGAGTTTATCACTAAAAAATATGGTGTTGAAGAAAATCATATCGATTTTGTATTTCATGGTGGATCTGGTTCTACATTAGAAGAAATTAGAGAATCTATTGGTTATGGTGTTATAAAAATGAATATTGATACTGATTTACAGTTTGCATTTACAGAAGGAATTAGAGATTACATGCAAGGTAAAGCTGAGTATGTAGCAACTCAAATTGGTAATCCTGATGGAGCAGACCAACCTAATAAAAAATATTACGATCCAAGAAAATGGTTACGTGAAGGTGAAGAAACTTTTAAAACAAGATTAAAGCAAGCATTTGCAGACTTAAATAATGTTGATACATTATAAGATCTTATAAAAGAATTTAAAGAGCATTTTGATTTATTTCAAAATGCTTTTTTTATGTCTAAAAACGAGAAAATAAAAAGAATCGTTTAAAGAAAATTTATAGTTCATAAAAAACTTTTACATTTGTCTCTACATTTTACTATTTTAGATGTGCAAAAACTAATTAGAAACAAAAAAATAAACTAACTATGACTGCTTGGTTTAAACGTAAAGATAAAGGGATTCAAACCCCTACAGAAGATAAGAAAGACACTCCTAGAGGTCTTTGGTACAAAACTCCTAGTGGAAAAATTATAGATACCGAAGAACTTAAAAAAAACTTATATGTTAGTCCAGAAGATGGTTATCATGTAAGAATTGGTAGTAAAGAGTATTTTGAATTGTTTTTTGACGATAATAAATTTAAAGAATTAAATGAAGGTTTAACCTCTAAAGATCCTTTAAAATTTGAAGACACTAAAAAATATCCAGACAGGTTAAAAGCTGCTCAAGAAAAAACAAAATTAAACGATGCTGTTAGAACCGCAGTTGGTAAATCTTTAGGAAAAGATTTAGTAATTGCCGCTATGGATTTTGCTTTTATTGGTGGATCTATGGGTTCTGTTGTAGGAGAAAAAATTGCAAGAGCAATTAATTACTCTATAGAACACAAGATTCCTTTCTTAATGGTTTCTAAATCTGGTGGAGCAAGAATGATGGAAGCATCACTTTCTTTAATGCAATTGGTAAAAACATCTGCAAAATTAGCACAATTAGCAGAAGTTAAAATACCATATATCTCTCTATGTACAGATCCTACAACTGGTGGTACAACTGCATCATATGCTATGTTAGGTGATATTAATATTGCAGAACCAAATGCATTAATTGCATTTGCAGGACCTAGAGTTGTAAAAGATACAACAGGTAAAGAATTACCAGAAGGATTTCAGAAATCTGAATTTGTTTTAGAACATGGTTTCTTAGATGCTATTTATGAGCGTAAAAACTTAAAAAAACAAGTAAACTTGTATATCGATTTAATACAAAACATACCTGTTAGGGCATAAATAAAACAGACAAAAGAACTATAACTGTAAAGTTTTTATTCAAAAAAATAATTATATATTTGCAGCTTCAATGAAAACGTCATTGATATACATAATAATCATTTAAATAATATTGGAATGTATTTAACTAAAGAAGTAAAAGAAAGCATTTTCGAAAAACACGGTAAAGGAAAAAACGATACTGGTTCTTCAGAAGGACAAATTGCTTTATTCACACACAGAATTAACCACTTAACTGGGCACTTAAAAAATAATCGTAAAGATTATAACACAGAGCGTTCATTAGTAATGTTGGTAGGTAAGCGTAGAAGCTTATTAGATTATTTAAAGAAAACCGAAATCAACAGATATCGTGCAATCATTAAAGAATTAGGAATTAGAAAATAATTCTTACAAAAAGAGGCTCTATAAACGTGCCTCTTTTTTATTACAGAAAATTTAAAGTCTGATTTTAACAACATCAGCAAAATATAAAAAATCAAGAATCTTAACAAAATTCTTGTATTTCCATTGCAACAACAGACAACAACACAACAACAAACAAATTAAAAATTATAATTAAATTTTATGATTCCAAAAGTATTTAACGAGGTAATAGACCTTGGAGATGGAAGAACCATCTCATTAGAAACCGGTAAGTTAGCAAAACAAGCACACGGTTCAGTTGTTGTTCAAATGGGTAAAGCGATGTTATTATGTACTGTAGTATCTAGCTACAAAGCAGGAACAGTAGATTTTTTACCATTAACAGTAGATTATAGAGAAAAATTTGCTGCTGCAGGACGTTATCCTGGTGGTTTCTTTAAAAGAGAAGCAAGACCAAGTGATGGAGAAGTATTAACAATGCGTTTAGTAGACCGTGTTTTACGTCCATTATTTCCAAAAGATTACCATTCTGAAGTACAGGTAATGATCCAATTAATGTCTCATGATGAAGATGTTATGCCAGATGCATTAGCCGGTTTAGCAGCGTCAGCAGCTATTCAATTATCAGATTTCCCTTTCGAATGCCCAATTTCTGAAGCACGTGTTGCTAGAGTAAATGGAGAATTCGTAATTAACCCAAATAGAGCACAATTAGCAGAATCTGACATCGATATGATGATTGGAGCTTCTGCAGATTCTGTAATGATGGTTGAAGGTGAAATGGATGAAATTTCTGAAGAAGAAATGGCAGAAGCTATTAAGTTTGCACATGAAGCTATTAAAGTTCAGTGTGCTGCTCAAGTTCGTTTAGCCGAAGCTTTTGGTAAAAAAGAAACAAGAGAATACGAAGGAGAAAGAGAAGATGCAGATTTAGCAGCTAAAATTAACGAGTTTTGTTACGACAAATGTTATGCAATTGCTAAAAAAGGAACTTCTAAAGTAGAACGTACAACTGCATTTGCAGAAGTAAAAGAAGAATTAAAAGCATCTTTTACAGAAGAAGAATTAGCAGATTATGGAGATTTAGTAGGTAAATACTTTAACAAATCTCAAAAATCTGCAGTTAGAGAATTAACTTTAGCAGAAGGTTTACGTTTAGATGGTCGTAAAACTACAGATATTAGACCAATTTGGTGTGAGGTAGATTATTTACCATCTGTTCACGGTTCATCTATATTTACACGTGGAGAAACACAAGCATTAGCAACAGTAACTTTAGGTACATCTAGAGATGCTATGAAAATAGATATGCCATCTTATGAAGGTGAAGAAAACTTCTATTTACACTATAACTTCCCTCCTTTTTGTACAGGTGAAGCTAGACCATTAAGAGGAACATCTCGTAGAGAAGTTGGTCATGGTAACTTAGCACAACGTGGTTTAAAAGGTATGATTCCAGAAGATTGCCCATATACAGTTAGAGTAGTATCAGAAGTATTAGAATCTAACGGTTCTTCTTCTATGGCAACTGTTTGTGCTGGTACAATGGCGTTAATGGATGCAGGTGTACAAATGAAAAGACCAGTTTCTGGTATTGCAATGGGGTTAATTTCTGATGGAGATCGTTACGCTGTTTTATCTGATATTTTAGGTGATGAAGATCACTTAGGAGATATGGACTTTAAAGTAACGGGTACTTCTGAAGGAATTACTGCTTGTCAAATGGATATTAAAGTAAAAGGATTAGGATACGAAATTTTAGTGAATGCACTAAAACAAGCTCGTGAAGGTCGTTTACATATTTTAGGAAAATTAACTGATACTATTTCTGGTGCAAACGAAGAAGTAAAAGCACATGCTCCTAAAATGATTAACAGACGTATACCTAATGATATGATTGGTGCATTTATTGGACCAGGAGGTAAACATATTCAAGAATTACAGAAAGAAACAGGAACTACAATTGTAATTACTGAAGATGCTGTAACAGAAGAAGGAATTATTGAAATTTTAGGAACTGATCCTGCAGGAATTGAACAAGTAATTGCTCGTATTGAGTCTATGCTATTTAAGCCAACAGTTGGTGAATCTTACCAAGTAAAAGTAATTAAAATGCTAGATTTTGGTGCCGTAGTAGAATATGTAGAAGCTCCAGGAAACGAAGTTTTATTACATGTTTCTGAACTAGCATGGGAACGTACAGATAATGTTACCGATGTTGTAAACATGGGCGATATTTTAGATGTAAAATACTTTGGTTTAGATCCAAGAACTCGTAAAGAAAAAGTTTCTAGAAAGGCATTGTTACCAAAACCAGAAGGTTATGTAGCAAGACCACCAAGAGATGATAAACGTTCTGGTGGGCGAGATAACAGAGGTAGAGATAATCGTCGTGACGATAGAAAACCTAGAGCTCCTAGAGAACCAAGAAAAGAAGAATAATTTTTAATTTATCTTTTTAAATAAAATAACTAACCTGTCAAGTTTTAAAAAAACTGACAGGTTTTTTTGTACATTTATAATTAAACTATACACTTTATCATTTATGGCTAATGTATCACTAGAAACGTTTACACACAATTCACAGCATTGTATCGCTATAAAGTTTCAATATGATTTTGAGCTTAAAGAGTACTTAAAAAAGTTTGTTGGTGTTAGATGGACAAAAACACATAGCACATTTTACATTTATTATTCAGAAGTTCGATTAGATGATTTAAAAACATATCTAGCACAAAAAGAAATAACAATTATTAATAAAAACGAAAACAAACTTATACCTAGAATAAGTAAAGGCAAAAGAATAGAACTTAGCCCCTTAAATAAAGAAAAAACAATAGTTTATCGTCATTATTTAGATTTCTTAAAAGGCAAACGATTTAGCAAAAGTACCATAGCAAGTTATAGTGGTTTTATTTTAGAATTTTTACGGTTTACAGACCAAAAACCAATTAATGACCTTAATGAAGACGATGTTAGAAGTTATATAGAATGGGCGGTAGCCTCGTTAAATTATGCGGTAAGTACACATAGACAAATGGTTAGTGGCTTTAAACATTTTGCATACTTTTATCCTGCTTGTTCTATAAATATTGATAAAATTTATATGCCCAAAAAAGACAGAAAATTACCTGTTATTTTAAGTATAGAAGAAGTGATCTCTCTTTTACAAGCAACAAAAAACTTAAAACACCGTG
>CAJQQH010000077.1 GCA_905480405.1 uncultured Polaribacter sp.
ATAGTAAAAAAGGAACTTCATTGTTAGAAAACTGGGAAACAAGTTTAAAAAACTTTGTAAGAGTAATGCCAACTGAATATAAGAAAGCATTAATTAGATTAGAAACAGAAGAACCAATGGTAGAAGAATTAACAACAACATAATGTCATGGGAAAAGTAACAGGATTTAAAGAATTTGAAAGACAGGATGAAAAATACACTTCTGTAAAAGATCGTATTAAAAATTACAAAGAATTTACAGTTCCGCTTTCTGATAAAGAAATTACGAAACAAGGTTCACGTTGTATGGATTGTGGTATTCCTTTTTGTCATAGTGGATGTCCATTAGGGAATTTAATTCCAGATTTTAATCATATGGTTCATCAAGGTGAATGGAAAAAAGCTTCATGGATTTTACATTCTACAAATAATTTTCCTGAATTTACAGGAAGATTATGTCCTGCTCCTTGCGAACAAGCATGTGTATTAGGTATTATTGAAGATCCAGTATCCATAGAAAATATAGAAAAAAACATTGTAGAGCGTGCTTTTAAAGAAGGATGGATAAAACCACAACCTCCAAAAAGTAGAACTGGTAAAACTATTGCGATTGTTGGTTCTGGGCCAGCAGGTTTAGCAGCAGCTCAACAATTAAACAGAGCTGGTCATACAGTAACAGTTTTTGAAAGGGATGATGAAGTTGGTGGTTTATTACGTTATGGAATTCCAAATTTCAAAATGGAAAAAGGAATTATAGATCGTAGAATTGCAATCCTAAAATTAGAAGGAATCATCTTTAAAACCAATGTAAATGTTGGTGTTAATTATGATGTAAAAGATTTAAAAGCTTTTGACAGTATCGTTCTTTGTGGTGGTGCAACAGAAAGACGTAGCCTACCAACACCTGGTATTGAAGCTGATGGAGTTGTACAAGCCATGGATTTCTTAACTCAACAAACAAAAGTATTATTTGGTAAAGAAATTGAAAACCAAATAATGGCTACAGATAAAAATGTAATTGTTATTGGTGGTGGAGATACAGGTTCAGATTGTGTAGGTACTTCAAACAGACATGGAGCAAAATCAGTTATTAATTTTGAAATCATGCCAAAACCTCCTGGGCATCGTTCACCAACTACACCTTGGCCATTTTGGCCTTTACAATTAAAAACATCTTCTTCTCATAAAGAAGGTGTTGAACGTAACTGGTTAATCAATACAAAAGAATTTATAAAAGATAAAAACGGGAAATTAACTTCTTTAAAAACTGTAAATGTTGAGTGGAAAATGGTTCCTGGACAAAGACCTCAATTGATAGAAGTTGCTGGTACAGAAAAAACTTGGCCTTGTGATTTAGCTTTGTTAGCTTTAGGTTTTACAGGTCCAGAAAGTACTTTGGCTGATAAATTAGGAATTGATAAAGATGCACGTTCAAACTACAAAGCTGAGTATGGTAAATACCAAACTAACATTCCAAATATATTTGCTGCTGGAGATATGAGAAGAGGGCAATCTTTAATAGTTTGGGCAATTTCTGAAGGTAGAGAAGCTGCAAGACAAGTTGATTTATATTTAATGGGTAAATCAGAATTACCCTCTAAAGATGTTGCTGGAGATCTAGTTGCGATGTAAAATCGGGAATTTTAAAATTTAAAAAAAGCTGTTTATAATTAATTATAAACAGCTTTTTCTTTTACAAATTTTATATAATTACATAAGAAAATTTCTCATATTTAACGCTTTAAAAATGACAATGTATATCATAAAAAAAATACAATATTGTTATTCTGAAAGAAAACCACTAGAACCAAATAAAATCCATAGACTTATTAATTATAATCAATTAAGCAGCAACTATTTCCAGTTTAGGTTAAACAAAAAATTTCTCAATAGCACTTTTAATTTTAACTTACTTTAAGTATTTATATAACACGCTTAAATTAAAATATTGATTTTTATTATTTTTAATATAATAACAAATATTTGACAGTATTTTTTTTCAAATTGCTCTTCTTATAATTTTCCTGTAAAACCTATAAATAAGTAAAAATAAACACCTGGTAGACTACTTCAATAATCACATCTAACTACAATTGCCTAAAATATTTCTATAAGAGTAGTTTTATTACATTTTATGAAATAAAATCTAAAATCTGAAATTTCAATATTTTAATATAATGTCTTCAGAAACTCTTATCTTAATTTATTAAAGTTTAAGTAAGTAAATATATCTTGGTTTACTAGGTAAATAATATCACATTTTTCAATAATTATCTGACTAACAAATCTTTGTCTTCTAGTATATTACTGATTTGTAATTCTATTTAAATTTAATCTTTAATTAAAATATATTTATAAAACTTAAAAAACTAAACCTAACAAATGACATCATTTTATTTAGTATTGAATCTGAATCAGCAAGCATCTTAGTTGCTGGAATTACAAAATTTTAGTTTTCTTTAATAGATAATTATTTTATCATGAAATGAAGAGCTAGTTTTATTATACATTTTAAGCATCAATTTCAGAGCTATAATACTAATGATTTTATAGATTATAAA
>CAJQQH010000078.1 GCA_905480405.1 uncultured Polaribacter sp.
TTCATTAAATTTAGGTATGGTTAAAGGATCTATAATAGTTGCTCCCAAAGAATCTAAATTTGCAACTGCTTGTTCAAATAATACTTTAATTTCTGGATCTATATCTGTATCAGTCAAAATTCTTAACACTCCTATTCTTGCTCCAACAAGACCATCTTTTAAAAGAAATTGGGTATAATTTTTTGGTGTTTTTCCTTTAGAATGTTTGGTAAGTGTATCTTCTATATCATAACCCGCAATAACTTCTAAGACTTTAGTTGCGTCTTCAACCGTTCTTCCCATTGGGCCAACAACATCATTTCTTAAATAAAGCGGTACAATTGCACTTCTACTTACCAGACCTAACGTTGTTCTAAAGCCTACTAGTGAGCAATGAGAAGAGGGACCTCTTATTGAATTACCAGTATCTGTACCTAACCCAATTAGACCAAAATTTGATGCTACAGAAGCTGCTGTACCTCCACTTGAACCAGCTGGTACATAATTTAAATTATAAGGATTTCTTGTTGTACCAGCAGTTGAACTTTCTGTATGTTTTGGACTAAATGCCCATTCTGCCATGTTAGATTTAGCAATAATGATTGCACCTGCATCCACCAATTTTTTTATAATAAAAGCATCTTCTCTGGGTCTAAAATGTTTTAAAGCCAAAGACCCCGCAGTTGTTGGCAAACCTGCTGTATTAATATTATCTTTTACAATAATTGGTATACCATGTAACGGACGTAAAACACCCGTTTTAGTAAATTCTTCGTCTAATTGTTTTGCTATAATTAATGCTTTTGTATTTATAGTAGTTATTGAATTTATAGTACTATCCAAAGTGCGAATCCTATCTAAATAAGATTTTACTAATTGAGTACTCGAAAACTCCTTTTGCTTGTAGGCACTGTGTATTTTACTGATAGTTAACTCCGAGACATCTATTTTTTTTGAAGACTCTAATTTTTGACAAGAAATAAAAACAAAAAAAACAATTAATATGGAATAGATAGTTTTATGTACATTCATCTTTTAAAAATAAGAATATGTCTTTTCAATCACAAGATTTAGTATAGAAATTTAATAATTTTTATCTAATTAATTATTTTTAACTTCTTTTTTTAAAAATATCTTACTTTATTTTTTTTTTATAATGAAAGTATTATACACAACTACGAATTTCTATATACATTTTTCCTTGTAGTTTCTATTTTACATATCTTAGCAAGAAAGTGTATAACTAATTAATTAACTCATATCTTTATAGAAATGAATAAGAAACCTACAAACTATTCTAGAAGAGAGTTTGCGAAACTCTCGGCATTGGCTTTAACTTCTATTCCTTTATTATCTTATTCAAATCCCCTACTAAAACCCCCTTTATTAGGATCAGAAAACAATTTAAATGTACATTTATTTTCTAAACATTTACAATTCCTTAATTATGATAATATGTCTTCTGCTGCTGTAGAAATGGGTTTTGATGGTTTAGATTTAACAGTACGAAGAAAAGGACACGTATTACCAGAAAATGTTTTACATGATCTACCTAAAGCTGTTGAAGCCATGAAAAAATACAATATTGCCCCAAAAATGATGTCTACAAATGTTTGGGATGTAAACTCAACAATAAACAAAAATGTATTAGAAACTGCAAGTGCATTAGGTTTTACAAATTATAGAACAGATTGGTTAAAATATCCAGAAGATAAAGATATAAAAGAAAGTCAAGTTTTATTTGCTAAACAAGCAAGAGCGTTAGAAATTATTAATAAAAAACTAGGCTTAATTGGAGGGTATCAAAACCATGCAGGTAAACATGTTGGTGCTCCAATATGGGATTTACTACCAATTCTTGAAGGCACAAAAGGTAAATTCATTGGTAGTCAATATGACATTAGACATGCAGTAATTGAAGGAGGAGAAAGCTGGGAGTTAGGTTTAAAGCGTATTAAATCTTATATAAATTCTATCGTTATTAAAGATGTTAAATGGGGTATTAAATCAGGCAAATGGCAGCCAATTAATGTTCCTTTAGGTGAAGGTATGGTAGACTTTAATCGTTATTTCTCTTTATTAAAAAAATATAAAATTAATGTTCCTGTTTCCTTACATGTAGAGCATGATATCGGTGGCGCAGAAAAAGGTCGAAAAAAAATAAATATACCTCAAAAAGAGGTTTTTAATCGTATTAAAAAAGATTTAATTTTTTTAAAAGAAACTTGGCAAAAGGCTGATTCATAAAAAATAATATTTCACTTATACTGATAAAAAAAAGATTTTTTATTTTATTAAGTATTTTAAATAAACATTAAAGATGATGTTTTATAGATGTGTATATTTTTGAAATAAGATAATCCAAATTAAAAGACATTTAAACCTTTTTTTATGTAGATTTTATACATCATTTTAGTTGTATCTTTGCCTTCGTTTTTACGATATAAAATATATATTTTTATGCCTTTTAAAAAATTACATCCCGAAATAAAAGAAAAGTTAGTAGAGTTAGAAATTAACACACCAACGCTGTTTCAAACCAAAAGTATACCTGTAATAAAAAGTGGAGCTAATATTTTTTGCGTAGCACCAACTGACAGTGGTAAATCTACAGCTTTAATACTTACTACTATGCATAAATTAAAATGCGAAGAAGTGGGTACAGCACCTAGAGCAGTTGTATTAGTTGCTAATAATGAAAAAGCAGTTGAACTTTATGATGCTTTTTTTAAGTTTACCAGACACACTTCTTTAAGAGTTTATGCTTGTGATGATAAACAACATATAGAATTATTAAAATCAGAAATATTTGAAGGTGTAGATATTCTTATTTTAACACCAAAAACAATGAATAAATTACTTTTATTAGAAGGTGTAAATACAACTCAATTAAAAATATTTAATATAGAAGATGCTTCTTTTTTAGTAGATAACGCATCTTATACCGCCTTAATGGCAATTACACAAAGTATTCATAAATGCCAGTATGTAATTTACTCAGAAAAACCAGATCCAAGGTTATTACGCTTTGAATCTTACTTTATGCAATATGCTAAAAAAGTAACGATTAAATAATTTTCAGAGTCGCTTTTACACTATAATTAATCTATATTAAAAAACGTAAATTTATGATACCTAAACTGCATTACATATCTCAAGGAAACACTCCAAAAGAACATATAGAGAACATACAAAAAGCATGTTCTTCTGGTGCAGAATTAGTACATTTAAATATAAAAAATGTTTCAGAAAAGAAATATTTAAAACTAGCAAAAGAAGCTAGAGAAATTACTGCACACTTTCAAACAAGATTACTACTTATTGAGCATTTTAAAATAGCAAAAGAAGTTAAAGCAGACGGTATGTATTTAGACGACACAAACTTCTGTTCTACAATTGCGCCAGAGCATTTATTTACTTGGCAAATTATTGGTGCTACAGCAAACACAATACAAGATTGTAAAGCATTACTTGCCAAAAATGTAGATTTTATTTGCTTAAAACCTTTTAAGAAAATTGCAAATGAAGAGATTTCAATGAAAGCGTTAGGTTTAAATGGTTATTCGGTAATAGTTGATACTTTAAAAACTGAAACTCCTATTATTGGTTTTGGAGGTATTACTACAAATGATATTTCTTCAATTTTAGAAACAGGAATTTCGGGTGTTGCAGTATCTGAAGAAATTACAACTAATTTTGATTGCATAAAAACATTTAACAGACTACTAAATGCATCATCTACAAAAGAGAAACGTCATACTTTTTAAACTAATTTTAAGAACTAATACTTTTGTAGTTACCTTTGTAAGAATCAAATAATAAGGTAAGATGTTAGATTTTATAGTAATTGGAGGTGCACAAGCAGGATTATCTATGTCTTATTATTTATCTAAAATGAATAAAAATTACTTGGTTTTAGATAGTGAAAATGAAATTGGTGCTTCTTGGTTAAATAGATGGGATTCTTTAAAATTATTTACACCAACAGATTATAATCATCTTCCTGGTTTAAATTTTAATGCGGAAAAAGGGCATTATCCTACAAAAATTGAAGTCGCCAATTATTTTAAATCTTATGTAGAAAAATTTAAAATACCAGTACAATTAAACTCATTGGTAACGGCAGTCTCTAAAACTGAAAAAGGTTTTATTGTTACATATAATGAAGGTACAATATTTACAAAAAATGTAATTATTGCTACAGGACCTTTTCATATTCCTTATACTCCACCTTGTCATACTAGGATTTCGGAAGAAATATTACAAATACACAGCAACTATTACAAAAATGTAAATCAATTGCAAAAAGGTGATGCTTTAGTAGTTGGAGGTGGTGATTCTGGGTATCAAATTTTAAATGAAATATCTAGAGATAGCACACGAACAGTTTATTTTTCTGGTGTAACCAAAGTAAATTCTATCCCACAACAAATTTTAGGTAAAACACTTTGGTGGTGGTTTACTTTAGTAGGTTTTTTAAGTTACAATAAGTATAGTTGGATTGGTAAAAAGATTAATTCATTACCCCAGCCAATTATTGGAACTGATGTTAAAGAGATTCTTTCTAGAAAAAATGTAATCCCTAGCGGAAGAACTAAAGATGCTTTAAAAAAAGAAATTATTTTTGAGAATACTAAGATTTCTTCTATTAAAAATGTTGTTTGGGCAACAGGTTATCGCCCCAATTTTAAATGGATTGAAGGACTAGAACTAGATGAAAATAATTACCCAAAAAATTATAGAGGTGTTAGTAATATAGAAGGTTTATATTTTATTGGTTTGCCTTGGATGTACACAAGAGGATCTGCTACTTTAGGCGGTGTTTATAAAGACGCTATCTATTTAGCAGACATAATAAGGTCTAAGTCTTAAAAAAAAATGCCTATCAATTAATTGACAGGCATTTACAAATTTTAAAGTATAGTTTTTAGATAACTTTTACGTTAACTGCATTTAATCCTTTTTTTCCTTCTTCTAAGTCAAATTCAACGTCGTCACCTTCTCTAATTTCATCAATCAAACCTGAAATATGTACAAAATGATCTTTTGATACTCCTTCTTCAGTTATAAAACCAAATCCTTTTGTTTCGTTGAAAAACTTTACTGTTCCTTTATTCATAATAATGTTGTTATTTTATAATACTATTTATTATGCAAATATGACGCCATTTTTCTGATTTTCAATAATATAATTGAATTCATTTCTATTTAATTAAAGCAACTATTTTTAAAACACAATAAAACAATTGCAATTATAATATTTAACCTAATTACCAATCAATTGGAAAATAATCCTTTAAGAATTTTCCGCACCAATGTTTACCTGTATTAATACCATCAATTAAAGGATCCATAACTCTTGCGGCTCCATCTACTATATCTAGTGGCGGTTGAAAATCGTGTGTTTCTACTTTGTGCTTAGACAATTCTGCAGGATCTTCATCTGTAACCCAACCAGTATCAACAGCATTCATATAAATACCTTTTTTAGCAAATGTAGATGCAGAGGTATGTGTTAACATATTTAAAGCTGCTTTCGCCATATTTGTATGCGGATGTCTGTCTACCTTTTTAAAACGATGAAACTTCCCTTCCATCGCTGTAACATTAATAATATGTTTTTTACCCGTATTCTCTTTCATCATTAAATTAGACAATCGATTACATAGTACAAACGGAGCAACAGCATTTACTAACTGTACTTCTACCATTTCTGTAGTTTCAATTTCACCTAACCTTAAACGCCAACTATTTGTTTTTCTTAAATCTACTTGTTGTAAATCTGCATCTAATTCTCCTTCCGGAAAAACTTCTGCCGTTTGCAATGAGTTATCAAAACTATACGGAATTTGAGATAATTCTGCCGAATTTCTTAACCCTATTCCTGGTTCTGGTCCGTGCCAAGTAACTGGTAACACGTTATTTTTATCTGTTTTAGAAGTAGATACACTTAATTCTGCTAACTCATCCAAACAACTAGAATGATCTTTTAATAAAGTCTGCGCCAATTTAGGTAATTGATCAATCGGTAACTTTTCATTTTCCATTAAATGGAAATAAAAACCAGAAGGTCTTCTTACTGTTTGCGCCGCATTATTAATTAAAATATCTAATCGATCGTATTTTTGTTCTATATAATTACAGAAAATTTCTACACTTGGTATGTGTCTTAAATCTAAACCATGTATGTGTAAACGATGACTCCAATCTTTATAATCCTCTTCTTTTGCAAAACGAATAGCAGAATCTGCTGGAAAACGAGTTGTTGCTACAACTGTTGCTCCTGAACGTAAACACATTAAAGTAATGTGATACCCAATTTTAAGACGAGAACCTGTAATTACGGCAACTTGACCTTTTAAATCTGTAGTTTGAAAACGTTTTGCGTAATTTAAATCTCCACAATCTTTACACATTGTATCATAAAAGTGATGCAATTTTGTAAAAACTGTCTTACAAACATAACAGTTTCTTGGCGATTCTAATTCAGGTGTATCTTCTGGAATTGCTGTTGCTCCTAATAATTTTGGTGCAACAAATAAAGCCGCTTCTCTTGCAGAACGTATTCCTGTCGATTTTCTAGCATGTTTATCGCTTTCAATCATTTTACGTTTTGCCGCTTTTTTAGCGTCTTTACGTCTACGCTGAAATTCATCTCTATTAGGACGAGATAATTCGCCAGCAACTTTAAAAAGCGCCACTCTTTGGTCTTCTGGCAATTCAAAAAGTTGATTCGTATCCTTCAATAATTTTTGAAGTGTTTCAATACAAGAGTTTACTTCTTTATTTAATTCTTTACTACTCATATTCCTTACACTTCGTAAATTCGTACTTTTTTCTTTTTTAAACGAGAATTGTTCAATTTTTCTATTAAGTCTTCTGTTAATGTTGATGGAACTGCCACAAAAGCACAATCTTGCTTCAACTCTATTGCTCCTAATTGTTCTTTGCTTAATTTTCCTTGTTTAATAAATAGACCAGCAATATCTCCTTTAGAAATCTTGTCTTTTCTACCTCCAGATATAAATAGAGTTTCCCAAAAAATAGGATTTCTTTCTGCTTGTTTAGAAATATCTTGTACATCAGCATTTTTAATAAAATCTGGTAAACGTTCATCTTTCCATTTTAAAACAAATGCAGTTCCTTCTGCAGAAACTCTAGCTGTACGCCCATTTCTATGTGTAAATTCTTCAATTGCTTGTGGCAATTCATAATGAATTATAAAGCTCATTTCTGGCACATCAATACCTCTTGCGGCTAAATCTGTAGCTATTAATAACTGATTGGTCCCGTTTCTAAATTTAATTAAAGAACGTTCTCTATCTTTTTGTTCCATTCCTCCACTAAAACAACCATGTTTAATATTCTTGCTCTCTAAAAATGAGCTAAGACTATTTATAGAATCTTTTAAATTACAAAAAACAATTCCTTGTTTATTTCCTAAGTGATTTAGTAAATGTAATAAGGTATTTTGTTTATTTTTAGCAGGAGAAACTACTGTTTTTATTTGTAATTTAGATGTTACTGCTTTTAAATAATTAACCGTATTTGGTTTTCTTAAACCTACAAATTCAGGAATCTCAACCCCTTGTGTTGCAGAAGTTAATATGCGTTTATCTAAAGTAATTAATTGATTAATTATATTACGCATTTCATACTCAAAACCAACCTCTAAAGATTTATCAAATTCATCTAAAATTAAGGTTTTAATATAATCTTTAGAAAAACGATCGTTTGCAAAATGATCTGAAATTCTACCAGGTGTACCTATTAAAATAGTAGGAATATGTTTTAATTCTATCTTATCTTTAGACATCGGTCTACCACCGTAAACCGCATTTACTTTAAAACCAGACCCCATAGAACGAATAACTTGTTCTATTTGGATTGCCAATTCTCTAGAAGGAACCAAAATTAAAGCTTGAACTTCTTCTAAATTTGGATCTAAAAATTCTAATAACGGTAAAGAAAAAGCTAATGTTTTTCCTGTTCCTGTTGGCGAAAGTAAGATTACATTGTCGTTTTTATTAATTGTAGCAATCGCTTCTTTTTGCATTTGATTTAACTCCTCAATCTGCAGTTTTGCTAATATATCTTGTTGACTTTTAATGTTATTTGCCATACTTATTTCTTTTTCTTCTTTTTAGAAACTCCTTTTTTTGTTTTTACTGATACTGTTTGCGCTAAATAATTAGCCAAAACTTTATCTACCAACTCTTCTTTTGTTAAATGATGAAAAATGGTTTTAATCTCTCCTTTTAAATCTTCTGAAATTGTACGATTTGGTTTTGTTTTAAATACTTTTTTAGCCCACAAAATGGTGTTATTATCTTCAATACTCTGAGCATCAGCTTTTTTGTATTCATTAAAAGTCAAACCTAAATCCTCTTCAAATTCAGGAATTTCTTCTAATTCTTCTGGCTGTATAACACTTAAAGAAAGTCCCGTAGCTCCTGCCCTTGCCGTACGCCCGCTTCTATGCACATACGTATCATATCTGTCTGGTAAATGGTAATTTACTACGTAAGAAATTTCTTTTACATCAATACCACGAGCTGCCAAATCTGTAGCCACTAAAATATCAATATTTCCTTCCCTAAACTGCCCCATTACTCTATCACGAATCCCTTGTGTTAAACTACCATGTAAAGCACCTGATGAAAATTTATTAATCGCTAAATTTTTAGCCAATTTATTAACTGCAGCTTTGGTTTTACAGAAAATAATTCCGCGTTTTCCTTCTTTAGTTGATAAAAAATGCATTAAAACATTCAATTTTTCGATTGGTTCTACCACTACATATTGATGATCGATGCCTTTATGCCCAACAGAATCCATATCGGTTTCTATATGTTCTACGTGTTTAGACATATAGTTTTGTATCAATTGTTTGATGGTTCCTGGCATTGTTGCTGTAAACAACAAAGTTCTCCTATTATTCGGAATTTCTTTAATAATAGTATCTACTTCTTCCTTTAAAGCGCTTACCATTTCATCAGCTTCATCTAAAACAAAGTAATTGATTTTAGTAATATCAACTGCTTCACGTTTCATTAAATCCACCAATCTACCTGGGGTAGCAATTACAATACTTGGTTTCGTCTTAATAGCTTCAATCTGTTGTTTTATTGGGGTTCCCCCGCTAATAGATACAATTTTTTCTTTTTGTTCATCTGAAGCAAAAGAAAGAAAATTGTCATAAATCTGATGTCCTAGTTCTCTTGTAGGTGCTAAAATTAAAACTTGAATATGTGATTCATCAGCTTTAATTTTTTGCAATAAAGGCAAACCAAAAGCAGCGGTTTTTCCCGTTCCTGTTTTTGCTAAAACCACCAAATCTTTCTTTTTGTGTAAGATAAAAGGAATGGTTTTTTCTTGCACTGCAGTAGGAACAGTAATTTCTAATTTTGCTAAACGTGCTTCTAATTCTTTATAAATTCCTAAAGATGAAAAGGTTTTTGACATTAAATTTATTTTTTGCAAAGGTAGCAATATCGTTCTTGTTAATAGAACAAATATGAGCTTGTAAAATTTTATTGCATTAATTAAAAATATTAGTTAATTATATATACTTTCTAATGCTTATAAAGCACATTTGTATACGTATATTTGTTTTAACTCGTAGAAAAATAAATTTGCAACAGATAAAAACATACTTAGACCAAATAGCCTCAATTTCTGAATCTGATTGGGACTTTTTTACATCTAAATTACAACCTCGAATCATTAAAAAGAAAACTATTTTCTTAAAATTAAACGAAATAGAAAATCATATCTCTTTTATTGAGTCAGGTGTTGTACGTTTATTTATTCCTAAAGAGAATCCTGAAAAAGAAATCACTTTTGGTTTTAGCTTTAAAGATCAATTTATTAGTGCTTATGATTCTTTTTTAACTCAAAAACCATCAGCTTATCAATTACAAGCACTAACAGACACTACACTTTTAAGTATTTCATATTCAGACTTACAAGCTGTATACAAAACTACTCAAATTGGTAATTTAATTGGTAGGTTAACAGCAGAGCGTCTTTTTTTAATAAAATCTAAACGAGAACAAAACTTATTAAATCTTACTGCAGAAGAACGTTACATGAAACTATTTAAGGAACGACCAGAGCTTTTAAAGGTAATTCCATTAAAATATATTAGTTCTTATATTGGTATTACCGCTCAAGCTTTAAGTAGAATTAGAAAACGCATTTAATTGATTTAGGTTCATTGTTTTACTATAACCAGCAAACTATCTTTGCAAAAAATAAAGATATGGTTATTATCCTTTTCATTTTAGTACTTTGGTATGGTGGTTTATTTTTTCAATCCTTTTTTCTACATCGTTATGCTGCACATCAAGTATTTACGATGTCTAAAACTATGGAAAAAATTACTTTTATTCTAACTTGGATTTTTCAAGGATCGAGTTATTTAAGTGCTTACGGTTATGGTATTATGCACAGAATGCACCATGCTTATACAGATACAGAAAAAGACCCACACTCTCCTTCTTATGATGCAAATATGTTTGCTATGATGTGGAAAACTAAAACAATTTACCAAGATATAAATGAGCAACGAATTATAATTGATGAGCGTTTTACTAAAAACGTACCTCAATGGAAATCCTTTGACTCATTTGCAGGTTCTCGTTTTTCTCGCTTACTTTGGATAACTGCCTACATTCTATTCTTTGTTTTTTTTGTAACTTCTTGGTGGCAATGGTTACTATTACCTATCGCTTTTTTAATGGCGCCAATACACGGTGTAATTATCAATTGGTTTGGTCATATTTATGGCTACGTCAATTTTAAAATGAAAAACACAAGTAAAAACCTATTCCGTTTCGATTTTTTAATGATGGGTGAAGGATACCATAATAATCATCATAAATATGCGAGTAGAGCCAATTTTGGTGTAAAATGGCACGAAATTGATGTTACTTATGTAATTATTAAAATATTGAACGCAGTTGGAGTTATAAAATTGAAACCTATTAAAATTAAAGAATAGCTTTAATTCATCATAAAAAAATGCCATCACTATTTTAGAGATGGCATTTTTTTATTTAAAATAGATTCTGATTATTATAATCTACTTAATAAATCTGTTTTCTTATTTTCAAATTCTTCAACAGAAAGGATTCCCTTATCCTTTAAACCGGCTAATCTCTCTATCTTATTAAAAATATCTTCTTCAACATTATTGTTGTTCGTTTCTGAAACTTGTTGCTGAATCGGTTCAGAAAAAGCTGGAGTAACCTCTGTTTCAAATACATTATTTTGAAAATCGTTATTAATAACTTCAGAATTTTCTATAGGATTAAAATTATCAGTTTCATTACCTCCTGAAATTATTGGTAAAGAACTTAAATCTACATTACCAAACTGACTTGTAAATGTTACAGAATAATTACCACCTTGTTGTTGTCCAACACCACCAATTTGATTATTTAAAGTATCAAACACAGTCACTCTCCCATTTTCTTGGATAGCTAAACGACTAATATTAGAAAAAATAGCATAACTCGTTCCGTTTTGGCTTCCTGTAGAATCCGGAAAACCTAAATCTCCCCACCAATTTCCAACGAAACCAGATTCTCCTTTCTGAGGTAAAGGCTTATATTGTATTGCTCCTTGATGTATTAAGTTAGATAAATCTACACAAAGACCATCTACAGTATATTTAAGTTGATTGTTAAACATATCGCCAACCATTGTCATACCACCTTGCATCCACTGGCCTCCACCTCCTAACTCTGGAATATTAAATTGTGCCATTGTTCCATTACTACTCATTAATCTTTGTGTTAAATCTGTAGCGGAATTAGAGCTTATTCCGTATCTGTTTGCTACGTTCATTATATTCTGAAAACTAGCATCTGTAAATAATCCATTCATAATTCTATGTAGATATGATTCTTTAAATTAACTATAACTATTTGTATAATAATTTTTACAACAAAGGTAGACTTTAGTAATATCAATAGAATTCTTTTAAATCTAAATTATTAATAATTTTAAAAGATTTTGATTTAAAAGAAATTATACATCTATTAATAACAGATATACATTTTTAAACGATGTTTATTATGAATAATGATATCTAATACCAAAAAAAATAGCAAATATTTTCATAACTACATATTAATGAAGTAAATAAACATCAAATTAAAAAAGAAGAGCATATTAGTTTATTATTAATAATT
>CAJQQH010000079.1 GCA_905480405.1 uncultured Polaribacter sp.
TATAATCTTCATCATTAGTAAAACCTAAATCGTTTAATTGATTAATTAATAAAGGGTGATTAGAATCTAGGTGAAGGATTTTCATATTTAATCTTAATATTGTTCTTTATCGCTAGGAAAATCTTTATTTTTTACATCAGCAACATATTGTTCAAAAGCCCCAGTCATATCTGCAAATAAATCTAAATATCTACGTAAAAAACGTGGGTTAAATTCATGTGTCATTCCAATCATGTCATGGGTAACTAAAACCTGACCATCAACTCCGTTTCCAGCTCCAATTCCTATTACAGGAATCGATATTGCTTCGGCAACTTTTTTAGCTAAATCTGCTGGCACTTTTTCTAAAACAATAGCAAAACACCCTATTCTTTCTAACATTAATGCGTCTTCCATTAATTGTTCTGCTTCTTCTTCTTCTTTTGCTCTAACGGTATAAGTACCAAATTTATAAATAGATTGTGGCGTTAAACCTAAATGCCCCATTACAGGAATTCCTGCATTTAGAATACGCTTTATAGATTCTTTTACTTCTTTACCACCTTCTAATTTTATAGAATGACCACCACTTTCTTTCATAATTCTTATTGCAGAACGTAATGCTTCTTTTGGATCAGATTGGTAGCTTCCAAAAGGTAAATCTACCACAATTAAACAACGCTCAATTGCTCTAACAACAGAACTTGCATGATAAATCATTTGATCTAAAGTAATAGGTAAAGTAGTTTCATGACCCGCCATAACATTAGAGGCAGAATCGCCAACTAAAAGAACATCTAAACCAGCTTTATCTAAAATTTTTGCCATCGTATAATCGTAAGCTGTTAGCATGGAAATTTTTTCTCCATTTGCTTTCATTTCTACTAATGATTTTACGGTAACTCTTTTGTACTGTTTTTTTGCTACAGACATATTTTTAATTTTTTGAATCTTGTAAATGTATGAAAAAGCATTAAATATGTAACAAGTTAATATTTCGTTAATTTAAAAGGATTTTATTTTTTGATGCTAAAAATTAATTAGTTTTAGTTTTTTTAAAATCAACTAATTATGCCAAGAGTTATTACATTTTTAATTGCAATTATTTTTTCTTTAACCTTAACTTCACAAGAAAGAACAGCCAAAGAAAAAGACATTAAAAAAGTAATAGCAACATTTTTTGATGGTTTACACAAAGGAGACAGTACAATTATGAAAACAACACTTCATAAAGATATTAAAATACAAACAACTGCTACAAATAAAAAAGGGGAGAAAACTTTAAAAACTGAAACGAAAAGTGATTTACTAACCAGTGTTGCTAATAAAAATGAAGCACATATTTATAATGAAAAATTACTTTCTTTTGATATTAAAATTGATGGAAACTTAGCTTCAGTTTGGACACCTTATGAGTTTTATTTTAATGGTACTTTTAGCCATTGTGGGGCAAATTCTTTTCAACTTTTTAATAATAATGGAAAGTGGGAAATTATTTATTTGGTAGATATGAGAAGAAGAGGTAATTGCAAAGCTTTAAAAAATAAAAATTAGTTTTATATTTGATTTTTTAAATATAAACATGCTTCAAAAAGAAATCACATTAAACCCTGATAAATGGATAGATAGTTACGCAGATTACCTGTTTAATTATGCTGTTGTGCGTGTTAACGATAGTGATTTAGCTAAAGACTTGGTACAAGAAACCTTTTTTGCAGGATTAAAATCTGCTAAAAATTTTTTAGGTAAATCTACAGAGAGAACCTGGTTGGTTTCTATCTTAAAAAGAAAAGTAATAGATCATTATAGAAAAATAAATTCTAAAAAAGGACAAGCCGAAGTTAGAATGAACTTTTATGAAGATGGAGAAAATGAAGGTAATTGGTTAGAAGAAAGGGTGCCACAAAGTTGGAACAACGCTTCTGAACAAGCTATAGAAAACCAAGAGTTAAAGACTCAGTTAGATGTTTGTATAGATAAATTACCAGAAAAATATGGAATGGTTTTTAGGATGAAAACGATTCAAGAGTTTGAAACTGAAGAAATTTGTAAGGAATTAGATATTACAGCGTCAAATTTATGGGTTATCGTACATAGAGCAAGAACTCAATTAAGAAAATGTATGGAAGATAACTGGTTTAATAATTAAGAGATGTTTAAAAAACTACACATAACCTGCGATGAGGCAACTACTATTTGTGACAAAAGTCAATACAAAGAAGCTTCTATCTTAGATATAATTAAATTAAACATACATTTTATAGGATGTAAAATTTGTAGACTTTATACAAAGCAAAATTCTAAAATGACAGGTTTATTTAAAATAAAATCTTTAGATTGCAAGGGCAAAACTAATTGTATGACAAATGCCGATAAAGACGCATTAAAAAAACAATTTGAAGAGATTAGAAAATAATACGTTTTTCGGTTTTCGTAAAACCGTAATTTTTGATTTTTTGTTAGATTGAAACGGAATTTATAGAAATATAGATTCCGTTTTTTTGTACTTTTGATTTTGTCTTCTCGAGCGCAGTCGAGAAGTTTTAATTTTTAGTAATTTAATTAGGTTTACACTGCGCTCAATCAGAAAAAAGATGCATTTTTTACCAGAAGAAATAGATACGTACGTAGTAAATCACTCACAACAAGAACCTTTAATTTTACAAGAATTAAGCAGAGAAACTTGGCAAAAGGTTTTAAACCCTAGAATGTTAAGTGGTGCTTTTCAGGGTAGAGTTTTATCTATGATTTCTAAATTAATAAATCCAAAAACAATTTTAGAAATAGGTACTTATACAGGATATTCTGCATTGTGTTTAGCAGAAGGTTTATCATCCGAAGGAAAAATTATTACAATTGATAAAAACGAAGAACTAGAAACGCTGCAAAATAAATACTTTACAAAATCTGGTTTTAGAAATCAAATAACTCAAAAAGTAGGGAATGCGATAGAAATTATTCCTACAATTGAAGAGAAATTCGATTTGGTTTTTATTGATGCAGATAAATCTAACTACGTTAACTATTTTAATTTAATAGTTGATAAAATGAATTCTGGTGGAATTATTTTGTCTGATAATGTACTTTGGAGTGGTAAAGTTGTAGAAAAACTAAATCCTAAAGATGTAGATACTAAAATACTATTAGAATATAATAAGTTGTTAAATACAGATGCAAGAATAGAAACCGTTTTATTACCTATTAGAGATGGTTTAACAATTAGTAGAGTTAAATAATATTACAGATTTCTTTTAATAGGACCTGTAAAATCATCTATATTTTCTTTTACATCATTAATACCTTTTTTAAAATCTTTGGCTAAATCGGTATCAATTCCTTGGTTTTTAGCGCTATCGTTTATTTCTTTTTTAATATCGTTGGTAGCATCTTTTACTTGACGCATACCTTTACCTAAACCCCTTGCTATTTCAGGGATTTTATCTGCACCAAAAACCATTACTACAATTAACATGATTACAAAAATCTCTGGAGCTCCAATAAATAAAAAATGCACATTCATAGCACAAAGATAAGGAGTAATTTTACAATTAAAGTATAGAAATAATTAAATGAATTAACTTTTTTTGACTTTTATTTTTTTTCAATTTTTTTTTAAAGTAAATTTTATTTTTTTTAAATATTTGATTAGTAGTAGTTTAATTTTTTTAGTCTCCCCATAAATAGGGAGGTTTCTCCCCATAAATGGGGAGACTAAAAAATCATCATAAATGGGGGTTGTATACTACAAAAATCAGTTGTAATTTTATAAATAAATAAATATTAAAACTTTATAATGAATCCCCAAACAAAAATTATAGTTTTATTAGTGCTTTCGGTAACAATATTTTCTTTTAATAAAAAAGAAACACCGTTAGTATCAAATACAGAAAACCTTAATGTAATTGAACTACTTTCTAGTCAAAAAAATGAATGTAGACCTACTTCTAAATATTCTTTTTATGTAAAAAGTGAATTAAGCAATGATAGAACACCTACTGTTAATGCTAAAATTTATATGTTAGATAGAAAAACACAAGCAACTACTTTACTTGCAGATGAGAAAATTAAAATATCTGAAAATGAAACAAGTTCTTCTGAAGCTTCAAAATTTCTTAAAAATGGAGATTTAATTGTTGGTAATATATCTAAAGATCTATATTCTTTTAAAGAATTAATTAAATTTGAAACCATATATAGTAGTTATATTAAATCTACTAATAAATTATTAGACTTAAAAAGAAGTCTTTAAAATATGGGGTTTAATTAAAAAGTAGTAGTTAAAAATAATGGGTTTAATTGCTACTTTTTAATTAACAACATCTATTCTCCATTAAAGTTTAATTTTGCTTGTCTATCATACATAACAATACTTCCGGCAACAGAAACATTTAAGCTTAATTCAGATTTAAATTTTACTAAATGATGCGATTTTTCTATCGCAGCTTTAGATAAACCATGATCTTCTGCACCTAATAAATACACACAACGTCTTGGATGTGTAAAGGTTTCTAATGGTACCGCTTTTTTATCTAACTCTACACCAACCAACATTGCACCTTTAGGTAAGTTGTTAAAAAAAGCATCAAAAGTTTCGTAATGAAAATAAGGCATTGCACCTGTTGCTTTATGTGTATCGCAAGCTTGTTTTGCATAACGGTTGCCAATAGTAAAAATAAAACTAGCGCCCATATTTTGCGCAGAACGCCATAAAACACCTAAATTCTCAGGTGTTTTTCCATTCTGAATTCCAATACCAAAAAAACCTTGTTCTAAATTATTTACCATTACTTTTTAATAAATATTCGTTTAAAAACATGAATACACCAATTAGAAGGATATCTTCTTTTTCTAATTTTATTGAAAGTTAAATAAAATAATTAACACGTTAAAACTAATTTTTTAAAGTGCTAAATATTAGGTTTTTATTTTTTTATCTCCCCATTTATGGGGAGATAAAAATTTCACCATAAATGGGGATTGACAAGTATGTTTTAATCTACTAAATTTACTAAATAAATAATTGCTAAAAAAAAGAAGATAAATTAAAAGAGACTTATCACCTTATTGTCAAAATATGTGAAAGCTATAAAAAGACGTTAAAAATAGTTAGACGAGTTTACATTCTGAAAATTGAAAGAGTAGGAAAAAGAAAATTTAAAAATTAATGAAAATAGCTCTTAAAAAAATTGGAAGTAGAGTGTTAGGAGGCATTGGTTTAGCTTTAATGGTAATCGATTATACTATCTGTTTTTCAGGTGGTTATGAATAAAACTTTAACTATGAAAATTATTATCCCATACAACATCTATATTTTTATTTGGTTCATTATAGGAATTATCATTTTAAGCTATGATTTTATCATGCGAATAGAAGATTTTTCTACTTTTAGACTTAATTTTAATATGTATACTCAAGTATTTTGGTTTTTATTTTTCGTCTTATATTGTGTAAAATATATAAAGAATTTAAAGAAAAAGTAGCTGTTAAAATTCTTTTTAGGTACTTGCTATATATTAGTATAATTCTAAATATGTACTTAAAGCGAAATTTAAATTCTAGAAAATTATTAACTTATTTAAGAATCAAACTTTTAGTTTGGCTCTTTTTCCTTTTTAATAAATAATTGCTTAAAAAAAGAAGATAAATTAAAAGAGACTTATCATCTTATTGTCAAAATATGTGAATGCTATAAAAAGACGTTAAAAATAGTTAGACAAGTTTACATTCTGAAAATTGAAAGAGTAGGAAAAAGAAAATTTTAAAATTTATATAAAATGAAATTAATAAAAAAAATATTGCAATTTACAATGATATCTTTGTTAATATTAGCGTGTCAAAATGAAAATGAAAGTGTAAAACAAAACAACTTTCAAGATTCTTTAGACTTAACTGTCCAGAAATTACATATTCTCAATATTGAAAAGGACGAATCTTTTTTTTCTAAAAGAGAAAGCAAAACACTTTATTTATCTCACGAAAATGATGTAATAATTAATGACACTAATTTTTTAGAATCAATAAATACGATCCAAAATTTAATATCTTCTGCAAAAGAAAATAATTTAGATATTAAAGAATCTATTGACGCTGATGATATTGTTTTAGAAGACTATTATATTTCTGAAGAAGAAATTCTTGAAACCCTTCAGCCTTCTATCCAACAAGCAAAAGAAATACTCTACACAAAAGGTTATACAGAAATTGAGATACAAGACTTATTAACAGAAACAAATACAGAAGAAGCACACTTAATACCAACGATTATGTTACTAACAGCTTCAGATAAAGAAGATAGGTTTTTGTTGAATCAATATCAAGGTAAATTTGATGTAGATAAGGCTATTGATTGTGCAATTGCTGCTGTAGGATTAAATCTTTTTGATATTGTTAGAAATGTTTCTGAAGAAGGATTTAAAGCAGCGCTAAAAGCTACACTAAGAGGGATTGGTACAAAATTTTTAGGACCAATTGGTGTCGCTATTACAGTAGCTGAATGGGCTGTTTGTTATGCCTATTAAATACATTGAATTATGAATCCAATTATAGGAACCATTCTTTTTATTTTTTTACAATTTATTTCTATTAGAATTATATTTTCTGGTTGTAGGTCAATTATAAAATTAAATAATTTAAAGAAAACAGAAGTTGTTAAATTAGAAGCTTATATATTTCCAATTATAGTAATATGTGGAGGTTTATTTTATACAATTTGTCATTTGTATAAGTATTTAAAATAAGATCAATTATTAAAAATAACAGAAAGAAAATTATTAACTTATTTAAGAATCAAACTTTTAGTTTGGCTCTTTTTCCTTTTTAATAAATAATTGCTTAAAAAAAGAAGATAAATTAAAAGAGACTTGCAATCTCATGTCAAAATACGTGAAAGCTATAAAAAGACGTTAAAAATAGTTAGACGAGTTTAAAATCTGAAAATCGAAAAGAGTAGGAAAAAGAAAATTTTAAAATTTATATAAAATGAAATTAATAAAAAAAATATTGCAATTTACAATGATATATTTGTTAATATTAGCGTGTCAAAATGATAATGAAAGTATAAAAATTAATAGTTTTCAAGACTCCTTTAGAACTAGATTGTGATATGAAATATTTAATTTTTTTTTTGATAAACATTTTTTCAGCGTTTGCAGTTTTTAATTTTTTTAATAAAAATTATGTGAGGCTAAAAAAAAATAAAAAACTCAAGATTTTAATCATTTTAATAATGGCTATTGGGTTAATTGGGAACTATTACTTTTTTAAATTAATTTTAAATATTTAGTAAAAAAGAGATGAATTTTTATAATTTGTCTCTTTTATTTTTTCATCAACATTC